>JAKFWE010000170.1 GCA_021732895.1 Allobosea sp.
GGTCGAGCCCGAGGATTCACCGGTCCTGTCCGGGGGCGCCGCCGGCCCGCACAAGATCCAGGGCATCGGGGCGGGTTTCGTGCCCGGCATCCTCGACCGCTCGGTGATAGACGAGGTCGTGACGGTCGGCAACCAGACCTCGTTCGAGACCTCGCGGGCGCTGGCGAAGGCCGAGGGCATCCCGGCCGGCATCTCGTCGGGGGCGGCCGTCGCCGCTGCGCTCGAAGTCGGCGCGCGACCGGAGAACGCCGGCAAGACGATCGTGGTGATCATCCCCTCCTTCGCCGAGCGCTATATTTCGAGCGCCCTGTTCGAGGGGCTCTGAGCCGGGGCGCATCGCGCGCGCGTCGGCCGCCAGCCACGCCTCCCCCGCCGCGCCGGCGGGAGAGGCTTACTCCGCCGCCTCGCGCGGCGCTTCGCCCGACAGCGGGGCTGGCGTCTCGCAGCCCGTGACGCAGCAGCGGCCGGGCTGCTTCGAGACCCGCGAGCCGTCCGCCAGCACGCCGCGATCGAGCAGGCTCTCGACCAGCTCGACTTTCTCCATCACGGGGTAGTTGCGCCAGATCTCGCGCTTCATCGCCTCGGGCGAGCCGCCGCCATGCAGCGAGATCACCGAATACCAGCCGGCTTCCTTCGAGACCGTCAGGTCCTCGATGAAGCGCGCCACCTCGGCCCGCTGGGCATGGGGAATGTCGGGCCGCCCGGTCAGCACGGCGGAGAGCGAGGCGGCGGTTTCGGGGTTGTGGTCCTCGTCGGGCCCCGGCAGCGCCACGATCAGGCCGCCCGAAACGTAATGCGCGATCCTGTGCATGTCGTAGATCTTCGTCGCCAGCAGCAGCTTGCCGATATTGGAGAACACGATGTCGGGCATGACGTTGCCGGCGGGATCCTTCTGGCAATAGACGCTGGCCGCGACGCCGCAGGCGAAGAAGCTCTCGGTGATGGTGATCAGCTCGACCATCTGCTCGCGGACATGGGAATGGCGCTCGGCGTCGAGCCCGTTGGCCTCGATCATCAGCGCGCCCGCGCCGATCAGCAGATCGCCGAAGCCCGCCCGCGCCGCGATGCAGGTATGGCGATGATGGGTGGCGTAGCTCGTCGTCAGCAAGCCGGCCTCCTGCGTCTCGCCTGCCATGAAGACCCGCTCCCACGGCACGAAGACGTCGTCGAACATCACGACGCCGGTGGACTGGCCGTATTTCGAGGAAAACTTCGCCGCCGGATCGCCCGGCCGCCCGGCGGGGCGGGCGACGATCGTGACGCCGTCGGCGTCGCAGGGCACGGCGCAGCAGACCGCGAAATCCTCGTCGCCCGGCGCATGCGTCCGGCAGGGCATGACGAGGAATTCGTGGACATAGGGTGCGCCGGTGACGATCGCCTTCGTGCCGCGAATGACGACGCCGCCGGCGCGGCGTTCCTTGATATGGACGTAGGAATCGCGGTTCTGCTGCTGGCCCGGGCGGAGCGAGCGGTCGCCCTTTGCGTCGGTCATGGCGATGCCGCAGGTCAGGTCCTCGTCCTGGACCTTGTGCATGTAGGCGCGGAAGCGGGCCGAATACTCCGTCCCGTGCTCGGCGTCCGCGCGCGCCGTCGCCTGCAACAGGCCGTTGAAGGCGTCGTGGGTCAGGTAGCGCACGGCGCAGCCCGAAATCTTGCAGACCAGCCGCACGGCTTCGAGCTTCGCCAGCAGATCGGCCGAACTCGTGTCGATATGCGTCATGCGGTTGACGGTCTTGCCCGAGCTGCCCTGCACGGCCGTCATGATCGGCAGATAGGCCGGCTCGTGCGCCAGATCATAGGTCACCCCGACGCCGTTGATCCCGGGCGCCAGCATCGGCTCGTCGGCGACGCTCTCGACCCTTCGGCCGTTGACGAAGACGCGCGGCCGATAGGCGCGCAGCGACTCGCGGTATCCGGCGGCGTCCATCAGCATGGTCGGTTCTCCAGCCCGGCGGCGAAGCCGCGCGATTGCCGAAGAAGTTGAACGCTGTTAGATTTTTCGTCAATCGAATTTGAAGGCTTTGCGGTGGCGCAGACGGAGACTACGGCAGGCCGGCGCAAGCGTGCCGTCACGGCGCTCAAGCGCGGCCTCATACTCGACGCTGCCCGCGCGGTTTTCGAGCGCGACGGGCTCGACGGCGCGTCGCTGCGCGCCATCGCGGCGCAGGCCGGCTATTCGCCGGCCGCGCTCTACTTCCATTTCGACTCCAAGGAAGCGCTCTACGCCGAGGTGCTCGGCCAGTCGCTGGTCGCGCTGCGCCGCCATGTCGAGGGCGCTGCGGCGCAGGCGGCGACGCCCGAAGCCCGCTTCAGCGCCGCTGCGCTGGCCTTCTTCGATTTTTACGCCGAGAAGCCGCGCGATCTCGATCTCGGCTTCTACCTGTTTCGCGGCGGCATGCGTCCGCACGGGCTCGGCCGGGAGCGCGACGCCGCGCTGAACGCAGGTCTGGAGGCGGCGCTTTCACCGATCGGGCACGCTGCGCAGGCGATGGCGGCCGATATGGCCGGGGCTCGCCTGGCGCAGGCCGACGCCTTCGCCCATGCGGTCGGCGTGCTGCTGCTGATGCATACCGGGCGCATCCGCATGTTCGGCGCGTCGCCGCGCCTGCTGATGGAGCGCCATGTCGCGGCCGCAGTCGCCGCGCTGGCGGCGCGGGCCTGATCAGGCGGCCGGCGCGGCGTCGCAGGCTATCATCCAGTGCGTGCCGAAGCGGTCGCACAGCATGCCGAAACGCGGGGCCCAGAAGGTCGGCGCCATCGGCATCTTGATGCGCGCGCCCTCCGAGAGGGCGGCGAAGACGCGTTCGGCCTCTGCGGGGGTTTCGAGCGTGACACTGACCGAGACGCTCTGCATCGGCCCTTCGCTGCGTTCGGGCGGCGCGTCCGACGCCATCAGCATCTGGTCGCCCAGCATCAGGCAGGCATGCATGATGATGTCGGGGTCGCTCGGGGGCGGCCCGGCGTCGCCCGGCATGTCGGAATAGCGCATCATCGCCTCGATCCTGCCGCCGAAGATCGTCTCGTAGACCTGGAACGCCTCGGCGCAGTGTCCCGTGAAGAACAGGTAGGGCGCGACTTTCATGGTTTCCTCCGCGCGGTATGGGGTTCAGCCGACGCGGCGGTAATGGGCGGTCATGAACTCGGTCCAGCCGCCCTCGCCATCAGGCACATAGGACGAGAGGATGCGATGATCCGGATCGACCATCGTGACGACGTCGCGATAGGGCGAGATCGCGCCATACCCGGCCATGCCCGGCCCCTCGGTGTCGAGCGTCAGCACCGCGCCGGCCTCGTCGAGGACGCCGTCATAGAGCCATTGGTGCGTCATCATCGAGCCGACGAAGCTGCCGACGAAACGCCCCTTGGCCGGGTCGAATCCCAGCGTCATCAGCGTCTTGCCGATCGTGCCGTCGGGCATCTCGCCCTCGCCGTGGCCGAGCGTCCAGAGCCCGCCGAGCGAGCGCACGCTCTCCTTGCCGCGCGATTTCTGGCGCGGCTGGTCCGGACCCATCGCGCAGTCCATCTCGGCGCTCCATTCGCCGACGAGCCGGGCCAGCCAGTCATGCTCCTTCTGCGGCTTGGCGAACATCATCCTCGATCTCCTTCCTTCGGGTTCGACCGGCCGGGGTCTGCGACGCGCGGCCCGGCATGCGGCCTTCGATCAGGTCTCGGCCCGCGCCTCGAGGGTCCGCAGGCCGGCCTCGAAATCGCCGCCGACCATGCGATCCATCTTCAGCCGCCAGAGCCGGCGGAATCGACTTCGTCATGGCTTTTCTCATTGGCCGCGGGGTCCCGTCCGCCGGCGTTCCCGCCGGCCCGCATCTCCGTCAGCAGGGTCTCGAGACGGCCGAGGCTCTGGTCCCAGAAGCGGGCATAGTGCTCGAGCCATTCCGACACCTCTTTCAACGGACCGGGATCGAGCCTGCAGGGCCGCCACTGGGCGGCGCGGCTGCGCGTGATCAGCCCCGCCCGCTCCAGCACCTTCAGGTGCTTGGAGACCGCCGGCAGGCTCATCGCGAACGGCTGGGCGAGTTCATTGACCGAGGACTCGCCCAGCGCGAGCCGCGCCAGGATCGCCCGGCGGGTCGGATCGGCGAGCGCCGACAGGGTTGCGCTGAGCGTGTCGGCGGCCATCGACGGAACCTGTCCAGTAATTAACTATTCGGTTTAATACAGGGCGTGGCGCGCGCAGTCAAGCCAGCTTCGCCGGCAGGCGCTCACCAGCCGGCGGCGCGGCGCAGCAGATCGAGCCCGATCACCGTCAGCAGCGCCTTCACGGTCGCCTGGAACCAGCGCTCGGGCAGCCTGTCGAGCAGCGTGGTGCCGAGCAGGGTGCCGGCGAAGCCGGCGAGGATCATCGCGACGACCAGCGGCAACCAGTCGCCGAAGGCGAAACCGAGCGCGCCGAAGGCGAAGACCTTGAGCAGATGCTGGATCGTGGTGCAGGCCGCGTGCGTCGCGATGAGCTGGCGCTTCTCGAGCCGCATCGGCAGCAGCAGCGCCTGCACGAACGGGCCGGTGGCGCCGACGAACATGGTGACGAAGGTGCAGATCCCGCCGCCAATGACGAGGCCGCTCGTCGCAAGCCCCGGAATGCGCGGCTTGGGGACCCAGGTCATCGCCAGAAGAAAGATTCCAAGCAGCCCCAGCAACGCCCGTTCCGGCAGCGCCACCACGAACAGCGCGCCGAACCCGACGCCGACGACGGACCCGGCAGTGAACCGCGCCACCAGCGGCCAGAGCGTATGCGCCCGCTGCACCACGGTGCGCCCGATATTGGAGCCTACCTGGACGAGCCCGTGCACGGCGATGATCACGGCGGGCGGCACCGTGCCCGCCAGGGCGCCGAGCATGATCGTGCCGCCGCCTATGCCGAAGGCGGCCGTGAAAGCGGATGTCAGGAAACTCGCCGCGATCAGCAGCAGGGCCGTGGCGGGCGAGAGGCCGGCCGGCAGAAAGGCGTCGGGCATGGAAAGGCTCGCGAATCCGGCCAAGCACGGCCAGCGGGCCATCTTGCACGGCGCCGTGGGCGCGACAAAGCCGCCGCGCGCCGCCGCCGGCGGCCGGGCCGGAAACCACGTTGCGCATTGGCGCTTTACAACCGGGGGTCGCGTGGTCTTTCCTGCCGGAAAGGCGGCGAGCCCTGCGCCCGACAACGCCGGTTACCAGCGACAGTCGCGTTATCAGGAGTGGCGTCATGCGTCGTGTCTTCGGCATTCTGGCCGTGCTTTTTCTGTCGCTCGCGGGCCTGGCGGCCGCGCAGGCCGCGGTTCAGGTGCGGGTCGACATCGCCGCCCAGCGGATGCAGGTGACGACCAGCGACGGCGAGGTCCACAACTGGGTGATCTCCTCGGGACGGAAGGGCTTCCGCACGCCGAACGGGGTCTATCGCCCGACGCGGCTGGAGCGGAGCTGGTACTCGCGCAAATATGGCGGCGCGATGCCCCATTCGGTGTTCTTCCGCGGCGGCTACGCCATTCACGGCACCACGGCGATCGGCGCGCTCGGGCGGCCGGCCTCGCATGGCTGCATCCGCCTGCACCCGACCAACGCCGCCAAGCTCTTCGCGCTGGTCAAGAAGCACGGGGCCGGCTCGACCTCGATCGCGCTGAACGGCGCCGCGCCGGACAATCTCTCGCGCTTCGCCAAGGCGTCCGGCGGGACCAAGACCAAGATCGCCAAGGCGAAGGCCAGGAACAAGGCGGCCATCGCGAACGCCAAGGCGAAGAAGCGCGCCGCCATCGCGCAGCAGCGCAAGACGCCGAACTGGGACGCCGCGCGCGGGCAAATCCTGCTCAGGCCGACGATCCCTGCGAGCGCCACCGGCTACCAGCCGTGGAACGCCGGGCCGGGCTGGCGATAAGGCGGCGTCCCGGCCGGCGCGCCGGAGTTCAGCGCGCGCCGCCGAGCCGCGGCGCGATCCGGAGCCAGCCCTCCAGCGTCTCGCCAGGAGCGAGCCGACGCAGCGGGGCGACGGCGCGGGCGGCTGTCTCGCTCGGTGAGCCGATGGCGTGGCTCTGCGGCTCGACGCAGAGAAAATCCGCGCCCGCCGGGGCCCAGACCACGGGACAGCGCAGGGTCTCGCCGGCGGTGAGGTCGATCGCCAGCCCGAGCGACGGCGTCTCGATGCGCGCCCGCCCGTCCCAGCCGAGGAAGCTCCACGCGGTTTCGGCGCCGGTGGCGAAGACTGGCGTCGCGGCATAGGGGCCGCCATCGGGCAATGCGACCGCGCCAACAGCCCTGAAGGCGTCGCCGAACACGAGTGCGCCGGCCGCGGTCATGCCCAGCCGCGTATCGGGCGCGCAGGCGAACCAGGGATGATGGCCGATGCCGTAGGGCAGTGCCGTATCCGCCTCGTTCGTCACGGACATCGCGATGGTCATACCGTCTTGGTCGAGGCCGACCTCCTGCCGCGCCAGGTAGCGATACGGGTCCGGCCCGCCGGTCCGCCTGTGTTCCAGAGCGGTATGGCCGCGACCCCGCGCGACGACCTCCCACGCGGCCTGCCAGCCGAAGCCGTGGATGGCGCCGCCGGTGTCGTTGGCGGGGACACGGAAGGCGCGCTCGCCATCGTCGACCAGCCCGTCGAAGGCGCGGTTGGCGAAGGGAACCATCGCCCAGCTCCCGAACAGGTTCGGGCTCGCGGTTCCGGCCACCGCGCCGTCCGGCGCATGCAGCAGCTTGCGCCAGCGGCCGTCCGGGCCGCGCCAGTCCAGCGCGGCGACGATGCCGCCAGCCTCGGGGACGATGCGGGCGACCAGCGGCCCCGCGCTGAGTTCGATCATGGGCGTCTCCGCTTCAGGCGATGAGCGGCGCCAGCCGCGTGTGTTTCCTCAGGCGATGAGCGGCGCCAGTCTCTCCTGCATCGCGCGCATGCGCGGCAGGAAGCGCTCGGCCATCGCGGCGGCCGAGGTGCGCTGCCGATGGCCGGACAGGTTGAACGCGCCGACGACCTCGCCGCGCCGGTTCAGCAGCGGCATGGCGAGCGAGACGAGGCCCAGTTCGAGCTCCTGATCGACGAGACACCAGCCCTGTGCCCGCACCGTTTCGAGAAGGTCCGCCAGCGCGGCCGGATCGGTGATCGTATGCGGCGTCAGCGCGCGGGGCGCCGCCTCGCGGATCAGCGCCTGCGCCCGCTGCGGCGGCAGCGCCGCCAGCAGGACCCGGCCCATGGACGAACAGAAGGCCGGCAGGCGCGAGCCGACGGAAAGCCCGACCGACATGATCCGGCGCTGCGCCGAGCGCGCGACATAGACGATCTCGTGCCCGTCGAGCAGGCAGGCCGAGGAGGATTCCTCGGTCTCCTCCGACAGCCGTTCGAGATAGGGCTGCACCAGTTGCGGGAGCGGCGCCGAGGCGAGCCAGGCGTGGCCGAGCCGCAGCACGCGCGGCGTCAGCCGGAAGAACTTGCCGTCGAATTCGGCGTAGCCGATCGTCTCCAGCGTCAGCAGGCAGCGCCGCGCCGCGGCGCGCGACAGCGCTGTTGCGCGCGCGACCTCGGCGATGGTGAGCCGGTGATGGGCCGCATCGAAGCAGGCGATCACGGCGAGGCCCTTTTCCAGCGCGGCCATGTGGTCGCGGCTGCGGGCCGGGGGCTCTGCGCTTGACGCATTCATGACCGGGTTCTAGTGTTCGTTTATCAACATGATGTGCGATTAACGCACATATCTCGGAGAGGTCAAGGTGGTGGAGTTCGTCTCTCTCGGCGAGGGCGTCGAGGCGGTGCTGAGCGATGGCTGCTCCGTCGCGATGGAGGGCTTCACCCATCTCATTCCCCACGCCGCGGGCCATGAGGCGATCCGCCAGGGCAAGAAGCGCCTGACTCTGATCCGGATGACGCCCGATCTGGTCTACGATCAGATGATCGGCATGGGCTGCGCCGAGAAGCTGGTGTTCTCATGGGGCGGCAATCCCGGCGTCGGCTCGCTGCACCGGTTTCGCGACGCGGTCGAGAATGGCTGGCCGCACCCGCTGGCGCTGGAGGAGCACAGCCACGCCGCGATGGCCAACGCCTACGAGGCCGGCGCGGCGAACCTGCCCTTCGCGGTCTTTCGCGGCTACAAGGGTGTCGATCTGCCGGCGGTCAACCCGGCGATCAGATCCGTCACCTGTCCCTACACCGGGGAAGTCCTGGCCACCGTGCCGGCCCTGCGCCCCGACGCCGCGATCATCCACGCCCAGAAGGCCGACCGCGAGGGCAACGTCCTGCTCGAGGGCATCGTCGGCGTGCAGAAAGAGGCGGTGCTGGCGGCGAAGCGCTCGCTCGTCACCGTCGAGGAGATCGTCGAGGATTTCGGCCCGCGCAACGCCAACGCCGTGATCCTGCCGGCCTGGACCGTGACGGCGATCGCCCATGTTCCCGGCGGGGCGTATCCGTCCTACGCGCAGGGCTACTCGAAGCGAGCCAACGACTTCTACATCGCCTGGGACAAGATCGCCCGCGAGCGCGAAACCTTTCTGGCGTGGATGAAGGAGCATGTGCTGGAGCAGGGGCCGGAGGCTTTTGCGCGGCATGCGGGTGCGAAGCGGGCGGCGGCGTGACGAGGCTCGACCTTTCAGAATCAAGCGCGAGGAACCCTTCTCCCGAGCGGGAGAAGGGCAGGGATGAGGGCAGGTCCTCCCAGAATAAATCTCTGGGAACGCATGAGGAGTGCTCGATCCTGAATCGTCCAGCCCTCACCCCTGCCCCTCTCCCACTCGGGAGAGGGGTTCTTGCAGCGCCTTATTCGGAAGCGAGGCAATGACCGCCACCCCCACCGAAATGATGACGATCGCAGCCGCGCGCCTCCTCAGCGACGACGACGTCTGCTTCGTCGGCATCGGCGCGCCCTCGGCCGCCTGCAACCTCGCCCGCCTCACGCATGCGCCGAAGATCACGCTGATCTACGAATCCGGCACGCTCTCGACGCGGCCTTCGGTGCTGCCGCTCTCGATCGGCGACGGCGAGCTTTGCGACACGGCGCTGACCACCGTCTCGGTGCCGGAGATGTTCCGTTACTGGCTCCAGGGAGGACGCATCACCATCGGTTTCCTCGGCGGGGCGCAGATCGACCGCTTCGCCAATCTCAACACCACGGTCGTCGGCCCCTACGACGCGCCGAAGGTCCGCCTGCCCGGCGGCGGCGGCGCCCCCGAGATCGCCAGCAGTTGCGGCCAGATCTTCATCACCATGGCGATGGGCTCGCGCGCTTTCGTGGACGCGCTGCCCTTCGTCACATCGTTCGGGCACGGCAAGGGCAAGGGCGACCGCGCGGCGCTCGGGTTGAAGACGAAGGGACCGACCAAGGTCATCACCGATCTCTGCGTGATGGAGCCCGACCCGGAAACGGCCGAGCTCACCGTGGTCTCGCTGCATCAGGGTGTGGCGCGGGCGCAGGTCGAGGCCGGCTGCGGCTGGCCCTTGCGCTTCGCGGCGCGCCTGTCGGAGACTCCGGCCGCGACCGAAACGGAGCTCGCCGTGCTGCGCGACCTGCACGCCCGCACGAAGCGAGCCCATGGAGCGGCGGCATGAGCCTGATCTATCCGCGAGAGAGCGCCGCAATCCATCCGGCCAACGCCTCGCCCGAATACAAATCGACGCTGAAACGCGCCCCGTCGCAGCCGCTGGTCATGCTGCCGCACAGCCTGTCTGAGACGACGGGGCCCGTCTTCGGCCATGCCGACGTTTCCGAGCTCGATTCGGACCTGACCCGCCGGCATGAAGGCGAGCCGATCGGCGAACGCATCATCGTCACCGGCCGGGTGCTCGACGAGGACGGGCGGCCGGTCCCGAAAACGCTGGTCGAGATCTGGCAGGCGAATTCGACCGGCCGCTACGTTCATGTCCGCGACCAGCACCCTGCCCCGCTCGACCCCAACTTCACCGGAGCCGGGCGCGCCCTGACCGATTCCGACGGGCGTTATCGATTCGTCACGATCAAGCCCGGCGCCTACCCCTGGGGCAACCACCACAACGCCTGGCGGCCGGCCCATATCCATTTCTCGCTGTTTGGCCCGAGCTTCCTCTCGCGCGTGATCACGCAGATGTATTTCCCCGGCGATCCGCTGTTCAGATATGACCCGATCTTCCAGTCGATCACCGATGAGAACGCCCGCGCGCGCCTCGTCTCGCGCTTCGACATCGAGGCGACGGAGCCGCAATGGGCGCTGGCCTATCAGTTCGACATCGTCCTGCGCGGCCGGAACGCGACGCCGACGGAAGAGCCGCATGAGCACTGACAGGCCAAGCGGTTCGGAGGAAGCCCGCCTCACGCCGTCCCAGACCATCGGCCCGTTCTTCGCCTACGCGCTGACGCCGCGGGCCTATGGCGGGGCGGAGCTCGCGACCGGGGCGATGGCGGGCGACGGCGTCCCCGGCGAGCGCATCCGCGTCGCCGGCGTAGTTCTCGACGGCGACGGGGCGGTGGTGACCGACGCCATGCTGGAATTCTGGCAGGCGGACGCGCAGGGCCGTTTCCATGCGACGGGCAACGCCGGCTTCACCGGCTTCGGCAGGGTCGAGACGACGACCGAGGGCGGCTATTCCATCGAAACGATCAGACCGGGCGCATTGCCGGGCTCGGACGGCGCCATGCAGGCGCCGCATCTGACCGTTTCCGTCTTTGCGCGCGGCGTGCTGACCCGGCTGATGACGCGGATCTATTTCTCCGACGAGCCCGCCAACCAGACGGATCCGGTGCTCGCGCTGGTTCCGGCGGAGCGCCGCGACACGCTGATCGCCCGGCGCGGCGAAGACGGTGTCTTCCGCCTCGACATCCGGCTGCAGGGCGCAGGCGAAACGGTGTTCTTCGAGGCCTGAGACCGCGCGGCCTGCCTGGGCTTGACCCGGGCGTCTCCGGCAGGGGAATCTCGCGCCGCCACGCCGGACCGGAGCCGCCATGCCTGCCCCCCTGATCGCGCTCGACTGGGGCACCACGCGCGCCCGCGCCTTCCTGATCGACGGGGACGGCGCGGTGCGCGAGCGCCGCAGCGCCGACCAGGGCGTCCAGTCCGTGCCGGAAGGCGGCTTCCCGGCCGCCTTCGCAGGGCTCGCCGGCGATCTGCGACGCGCCGCGCCCGAGGCCGCGATCCTGCTCGCAGGCATGGTCGGCAGCCGCAACGGCTGGGTCGAAGCGCCTTATGTCGCCTGCCCGGCCGCGCCCGCCGACATCGCGTCGGCCGCGATTACGGTCGCGCTCGGCGACGGCGGCAAGGCGGCCGTGCTGCCCGGGCTGTCCTGCGACGACGGCGCCTTCGACGTGATGCGCGGCGAGGAGACGCTGATCGTCGGGCTGGGCCTCGCGGACGGCCTCGTCTGCCTGCCGGGCACGCACGCCAAATGGGCGCTGGTCGAGGGCGGCCGAATCGCCCGCTTCGCCAGCTTCATGACCGGGGAGGTTTACGGACTCCTGCGCCAGCATTCGATCCTGGCGCGGCTGGCGGCCGAGCCGGTGGGCGACGACGCCGCGACCGGGACCGCTCTCGGGCTTTCGGCGGCGCGGCGGCCGGGCGGGCTGCTGAACGCCGCCTTCGCCGCCCGCACCGAAGTGCTGGCGGGACGCATGGCGCCCGGCGCCGTCGGGCCGTATCTCTCGGCGCTGGTCGTCGGCCACGAGATCGCCGGCGCGAAGGCGCTTTTCGCCGGGGCGGGGATGCTCTCCCTGGTCGCCGACGGGGCGCTCGCCGAAAGCTATGGCGCGGCGCTGACCGCGGCGGAGCTGCCCTTCTCGCTGACCACGCCGGAGGCCGCCTTCGTCGCCGGCGCGCGCCGGCTCGCAGCGGAAATGGCAAGATGATCGTCGTCTTCGGCTCGCTCAACCTCGATCTGGTCACGCCAGTGGCGCGCCTGCCCGGACCGGGCGAGACGGCGGCGGGACCGGGCTACAGCCTGCATCCCGGCGGCAAGGGCGCGAACCAGGCGCTGGCGGCGCGGCGCGCCGGGGCCGAGGTCGCGCTGGTCGGCGCGGTCGGGCGCGACGGCTTCGCCGAGATCGCGCTGTCGCTGCTCGCGGCCGACGGCGTCGATCTCAGCCGCGTCGCGCGCCTCGATGCGCCGACCGGAGCGGCCTTCATCGCGGTGGACGACGCGGGCCAGAACCAGATCGTCGTCGCGTCCGGCGCGAACGCGCTCGCGCGGGCCGATGCGCTCGCCGGCATGGGGCTCGGCCCGGCCGACACCCTGCTGCTGCAGCGCGAGACGCCCGAACGCGAATGCATCCGCGCCGCGCAGGCGATGAAGCGGGCCGGCGGCCGGGTCGTCCTGAATCTCGCGCCGGCCGGCGCGCCGGCGCCCGAACTGCTGTCCTGCACGGACCTGCTGATCGTCAATGAAGGCGAGGCGACGGTTCTGGCGGAGGCTCTCGGCTGGGCCGGGCGCGACGCCGAGGCGACCGCGCGGCGCATCGACGGCGAGCGCGGCGTCGGCTGCATCGTCACGCTCGGCGGCGAAGGGCTCGTCGCCTGGCTGGGCGGCGAACGCCACCGCCTGCCGGCCCCGCCGGTCGTGGTGATCGACACCGTCGCGGCCGGAGACAGCTTCACCGGCGCATTCGCGGCGGCGCTCGACGGCGGCGCCGGCTTTTCGGCGGCGCTGCGCTTCGGCCTCGCCGCCGGTTCGCTCGCCTGCACGAGGCGAGGCGCGCAACCCAGCGTGCCGCGCCGCGCCGAGATCGAGGCGTTGGCCGGGACGACATGGCCGTGGTGACCTTCGGTTAAGCCTGATCGCCTTCGCGCCGGCCGAAAGCGGCGAAGCGCTCAAAAGCCGGCGCCGGCCTTCATCTTTCCGCAGTCACTTGGCCCCAGCCTCCCGGGAGCAGACGGCGAAGGGATCGCGCGGCATGTCGCAAAGACCGATCATCTGGGCGCTGGGCATCGCGTTCGCGGTCGGCTTCGGCGGCCTGCATTACGGAACCAGGCTCGCGGGACTGACCAGCGACGAGCCCCCGGGCGTCGCCATGGTCACGGCGGCGGGCGGCCCTGCCGCGACCGCGGCCGCGCCGCAGCCGGCCGGCCCGCCGACGCTGACGGTCGCGGCCGACTCGCGCGGCCACTACATCGTGCACCCCTCGATCGACAATTTCCGCGTGCGCATGCTGGTCGACAGCGGCGCGAGCTTCGTCGCGCTGACCGAGCGCGACGCGATCTCGCTCGGCATCCGGCCTGCGCGATCCGACTACAAGGTCATGCTGAAGACGGCCAACGGCATCGTGCGCGGGGCGCGGGTCAACCTGCGCGAGGTCCGCCTCGGCGCGATCCTGGTGAGGAACGTCGAGGCCGTCGTGCTGCCCGACCGGGCGCTCTCGATGAGCCTGCTGGGAACCTCGTTCCTGGCCAAGCTCAGGGGCTACGAGGTCCAGACCGGCCGGATGATCCTGCGCGGCTGAGGCTGAGGCTGCGGCCGACGCCGCGAACCTTGACGCACGCCGCGCCATCCGCCATCGCTCCCGCGCGTTTCAACACCCGCCGGAGCCGCAGTCCATGTCCAAGGCCGCCATGTCCACGACCGATCTCGCCACGACCGTCGACGCCGCCTGGGAGGCGCGCGCCGAGATCGGGACCGGCACGAAGGGCGCGGTGCGCGAGGCGGTCGAGCAGGCGATCGAGATGCTCGATTCGGGTGAGGCCCGGGTCGCCGAGAAGGTCGATGGCGACTGGGTCGTGCATCAGTGGCTGAAGAAGGCGGTGCTGCTCTCCTTCCGCCTGACCGACAACATGCTGATCGCCAACGGCCCCGGCGAGGGCGTGTTCTGGGACAAGGTGCCGTCCAAGTTCGCCGGCTGGGGCGAGAACCGCTTTCGCGCCGCCGGCTTCCGCGTCGTGCCGCCGGCGGCGGCGCGCAAGGGCTCGTTCATCGCCCAGAACGTCGTGCTGATGCCGTCCTTCGTCAATATCGGCGCCCATGTCGATTCGGGCACGATGGTCGACACCTGGGCGACGGTCGGCTCCTGCGCCCAGATCGGCAAGAATGTGCATCTGTCGGGCGGGGTCGGCATCGGCGGCGTGCTCGAGCCGCTGCAGGCCAACCCGACCATCATCGAGGACAACTGCTTCATCGGCGCGCGCTCCGAGGTGGTCGAGGGCGTCATCGTCGGCGAAGGCTGCGTGCTCTCGATGGGCGTCTTCATCTCGGCCTCGACCAAGATCGTCGATCGCGCCACCGGCGCGGTGCATGTCGGCAAGGTGCCGCCCTATTCGGTGGTGGTGCCCGGCTCGCTGCCGGGCAGGCCCTTCCCCGACGGCACGCAAGGCCCCTCTCTGTCCTGCGCCGTGATCGTCAAGACGGTCGATGCGCAGACGCGCTCCAAGACCGGCATCAACGAGCTGCTGCGGGATTGAGCGGCACGGCCGGCCGGCGACGCGCGCGCCGGCCCGGACGCATCTCCCGGCCGTCGCCTTCGCTGCCTCGACGGCGGCGCCCGGCCGCAGGTTCCGACGCGCTGATCCCTCGTGACGCCGCTCTTCCAGCAGCGGGGCGGCAGGGCCGATCGGCGCCGGGGTCCGGGCGGCGCGGGCAACGCGCGGCCGGCATTCCCGAAAGCGGCTAACCGGCGCCGGCGCGGCGGCGTAGGACGTCGTCCATGGCAGGACGCGGATCAGGACGAGCCCGGCGCGGATGAGGCGACTGATTTCCGATTTCGTCGACGGCGTGCGCTCGCTGTCGCCCGCCCGCTTTCCCTGGCCGCGCTTCGCGCTGGCGCTGGCCCTGGGCGGCGCCGGCGGCTGGCTGTTCGCGCTGGCGCGGCTGCCGCTGCCCTGGATGCTCGGCTCGATGGTGTTCTGCACCGCGGCGGCGCTGATTCGCGCCCCGATCGCCGCGCCTGGCGTCATCCGCCCGCCGATGACGGCGGTGATCGGCGTCATGCTCGGGGCCGGTTTCAGGCCCGAACTGATCGCGCAACTGCCGAACTGGCTGCCGACCCTGGCCGGGCTCGTTCTGTTCATGGCGGCCTGCGCCGCCTCCTGCGTCGTCTATTTCCGCCGCGTCGCCGGCTTCGACCCGACCACCGCCTTCTTCGCCGGCATGCCCGGCGGCCTGATGGAGATGGTCATTATCGGCGAGGAGAAGGGCGGCGACGCGCGCATCATCGCGCTGATCCATTCGGCCCGCATCCTGCTCGTGGTGATGACGCTGCCCTTCATCGTGCAGGCGATCGAGGGCGTCTCGCTAGGGGCCACGCGGGCCTCGGGTCCCTCGCTGGCGCAGACGCCGCTTCCGGCGCATCTCTGGCTGATCGGCTGCGGCGTGGCCGGCGTCGTCCTCGGCGAATTGCTGCGGCTGCCGGCCAAATTCCTGCTCGGGCCGATGCTGGCGAGCGCCGTGGTGCATCTCTTCGGCCTGAGCGACTCCGTGCCGCCCTTCGAGATCGTCAACGCGGCGCAGCTCATTCTCGGCGTCACCATCGGGGCTCGCTTCGTCGGCACGCCGCCGCGCACGATCCTGCGCGTGCTGGCGCTCTCCTGCGGCTCGACGGTCATCCTGCTGTTCTGGACGCTGGCCTTCGCCTATGCGGTGTCGCGGTTCGCCGCATTCGGCCCGGTGCCGCTGCTGCTGGCTTATTCGCCAGGCGGCCTCGCCGAAATGAGCCTGATCGCGGTGGCGCTGCACGCCGAGGTCGCCTTCGTCGCGGCGCATCACATCATCCGGGTCTTCCTTGTGATGATCGGCGCCGGGCCGCTCTTCGGGTTGATCGGCGGAAAGCGGCCGGTGGTCGGCGAGTAGCGGCTTCGTCTACCCACCTTTGGTCCGCGCCAGCCCCTGCTCCAGCGCCGCAGCCAGAGCCGCACGCTGCCGCGCCATGAAGGCTTCGCCGTCGCCGCGCAGCGCGCGACCCGTTCGCGCCGCCGCCACGGCCGCGACCACCGCGTCGGCGAAGTCTCGCGGCGTCTCCGCGATCGCGAAATTTGCCGGCGTTTCGGAAAAGCCCCGGCACGACAGCGGCGTCGCGACGGCGGGCGCGCCGAGCTGCATCGCCTCGATCGTCTTGAGCTGCACGCCGGTGCCGGCGCGGCTGGTCAACGCCACGACGCCGCAGGACATCAGGAAGGCGTCGGCGTCGGGCACGCGTCCGAGCAGCCTGACCTGCGGCGGCGCCGGCGGGGCGTCGGCCGGCAGGCGGCCGGCGACGGCGACCGTGACGTCCGCCGGCAACAGCGGGCAGACCTCGCGCAGGAACCAGTCGAGCCCGATGAAGTTCGGCGTCCAGGTCCAGGTGCCGATCAGCCCGACATCATGGGCGGGCGCCGACCCGCCGGCCTGCGTCGCCGGTCGCGGCCTCGCCGTCGAGACCAGCGGCAGCACCGCCGATCTGTCCCGTCGCTCCGGACCCAGGGCCGCGCGATCCTCCTCGGCCAGCGTCCAGATGAATCGGGCCTCGTCCCAGAGCCGCCTCTCGATCGCCTCGAGCAGGCGCGCCTCGCGGGCGTAGAGCCAGCGCAGCAGCGGGTTGCCGGCATGGGCGGCGCTCTGCCGCGCCGAGACGTATTCGATGTTGTGCTCGACCAGTACGCAGGGCGCGAGCGTGGCGAATTCCGGGAACGCGCCCGGCGGCATCACCGAATTCAGCACCAGCGCATCGAACGGACCCCGCGCCCTGACGGCCTCGATCCAGCGGCCCTGTCCGGCCATTCTCAGCTTGGCGCAGGCGACCGGCAGGCCTGCGATCAGGGCGCGGCCGAGCCAGGCGAGCTTGCGCGAGGCCGGGACGGCGGCGTTCTCGATGTCGAGCCTGGCGATGACGACCGCGCCCGCCGGATCGGCCGGCGCCTCGCCCGGCCGCAGGAAGCCGAAGCAGACGACCTCGTGACCGGCGCCGCGCAAGGCGTCGAGGATCGCGGCGTTGGCGATCTCGAAGCCGGTGTCGGGTCTGGCGACCGGGATCAGCGAGGTGATGAAGGCGAGCCGCACGCGTCGATGGTCCCCGGGCCACAAGGCGCCGCAGCCAGCCTTCGGCTTCGGCGAAAGGTCAAGCGCCGCGTCGATCCATCCTGAACACGCGGTTGCGCGACGTCCGGCCGAATCGGCGAAAGCCCTCACCGAACCTTAAGTCGTCCCTGCGCAAGCTGGCGACCATGTCCGCGATGCAGCGCCTGCCGGAACCCGTCACCACGACGCCCGCCACGAAGGGGCGGGTCGCGGGCCTGCGCCTGCCGTCGCCGGAGCCGTTCACGATCCTCGCGAGTTCGCCGGCCGCGACGCTCGAGGGGGTCGCGACCGTCGTCTGCGTGCCGACCTTTCGCCGCCCCGACATGCTGGAGGCGACCCTGCGTTCGCTGGCGGCGCAGCAGGGCGGGCATGACTTCGCGATCATCGTGGTCGAGAACGAAGGCTCCGCGCGCGAGGGCGCCGCCCGCGCCGCCGCCCTGCTCGAAGCGGGCCTGTTCAAGGGCCACGTCATCGTCGAGCCGCGGCAGGGCAACTGCAAGGCCTACAACGCCGCCTGGAGCTGCGCCCTGACGCGCTTTCCGGCGCTGGAACAGGTGCTCGGCATCGACGATGACGAGATCGCCGAGCCGGGCTGGCTCGACGCCTTCCTGAAGGCTGCGGCCGCGGCCCCGGCCGAGCTGTTCGGCGGCGCGGTGACGCCGGTCTTCGAGGATGCGCGGCGCGGCTGGCTCTCCGCCCACCCGGTCTTCCGCTCGCATTACTCCCGGTCGGGCCCGGCGCCGTTGCTCTACTCGAGCGCCAACTACCTGATCCGGCGGCAGGTGCTGGAGCGGCTCGGCCATCCATTCCTCGACGAGAGCTTCGATTTCACCGGCGGCGGCGACGCTGATTTCTTCGCTCGCGCCAAGGCGGCGGGCTTCCGCTTCTGGTGGGTCGAGGAGGCGGCGCAGCGCGAGACGATGCCGGCGCGGCGCAGCGAGTTCGGCTGGATCGCGGCGCGCGCCCTGCGCAACGGCGCGATCTCGGCGGCGATCGAGCGGCGGGCCCGGCCGGGCCTCGCGGGGCGACTGCGAACCCTCGCCCGGTCTCTGGCCCTGCTCGCGGCCGCTCCGTGGCGCGGGCTGGCGCTGGGCTGGCGCACGGGCTCGGTCCTGATCGGGCTCTATCACGCCCAGGTCGCGGCAGGCCGGCTGATGTCCGAGTTCGGCGTGTGGGGCGAGCAGTATCGCAAGCCGGAGAAAAATTAAGGCGCAACCCTGAATTTCGAGGTGAGCCTGAGCCCGATCACCGCGACCAGCAGCGCGAACCAGACCGGATCGGCCCGGCGGAAGAAGAAGCTCTCGAGGCAGGCCGAGTAGACCGCAAACAGCCAGATCCGGAAGAACAGCTCCGCCAGCGCCTTGTTCTCGACCGTGGGAATGACGCGGTGATGGTCGCGCAGCGGCAGCAGGATCAGCGCCACGAGGCCGATCGCGAGACCTGGCAGGCCGAGCCCGACGACGAGGTCGACATAGCCGTTATGGCCATGGACCATGCCGTTGGAAATCCCGGTCTCGTTCTCCTTGGCCTCGGCGAAGAGCACGAGCTCGCTGCCCCAGAAGCCCTCGAACCCGTAGCCGAAAAGCGGCCGCTCCCAGAGCCGGTCGAGCGCGAAGCGCCAGATCTCGGTGCGCCCCGTGAAGGTCTGGCCGGGACTGACGGATTGCACGATGGCGTCGATCGGCTGCGACAGCACCGAGCCGATCGTCGCGGTCAGCAGCAGGGCGAGCGGGCCGAGCGCGATCAGCGCCCGCAGCCACAGAAAGCGGATGCGGGCGCAGGCGAAACCGATCAGCACGACGAGCGGCCCAAGCGCCATCGAGGTCTTGGAGCCTGTCATGAACAGGAAAGTCGCGGCCAGCCCGGTGATCAGCAGGCCGAAACTCCGCGAATACGACGCGGTGACGAAAATGCCGATCAGCATCAGGATGACCATCACCGCGCCGGCGATGTTCTTGTGGTCGAACAGGCCGCGCCAGGCGCCGGCATGCTCGGGCTCCAGCACGTCGCCGCCGAGATGCCTGGCGACGTCGGGAAAGAGCACGAGTCCGGCATAGCAGGTCAGGAGCACGATCAGCGCGGCCGCGCCGAGGAGGCTGGCGAAATGACGCTGGCCCCTCGGCAGCAGCAGGATCGCGCCGGCGATGACGAACACGACCAGCGTGAAGCGGAACGCCCGCATCGAGATCTCGGGATTGGCCGAATAGAACACGCCGAGCGTCATCCAGGCGAGCAGCAGCAGCCAGGTCGGGCGCAGATAGGCATGGGCGGCCCGCCCGGCCCGCGACGTCGCCGCGCAGGCGAGCCCGAGCACGGCCATCAGCGAGAAGGCGATCTGGTTGACGACGTTGCTGGTGTCGGCGGTCTCGACGTAATAGGTGCCCTTGAACGGAGCGGTCGAGATCCAGACCAGCAGGAACGCCGCGACGAAGACCGCGCCGCGCAGGTGGAGCCCGGGATCGCCGGCGGACTCGACCGCCCGTCCATCGAAGCCGAGCGCGCTCATCAGGCCTCGTTCACGACGAAGCCGACGATCCTGGCCGCGTCAGGCCCGAGCACGGTTTCGAGCCTGGCGATGTCGTCCTGCGCGACCGCGCCCTCGCGGATCACCAGCACGATGTCGTCGGCGGCCTCGGCGAAGCGCCGCGACAAACCCTCGTCGCCGAGCGCGCCGCCGTCGATCACGATGGGGCCGAAGCGCCGGGCCGCGCCGAAGAAGTCGCGCGTGATCCGCGTGGCGTCGACGAGGTCGCTGCGCGGCGTGCGCGGCAGGAAGAACAGCCCCGATCCCTCGTCCTGCAAGGCGGCGCGGACCAGCCCGGTCTCGCCGGTGACGACTTCGTGCAGCCCCGCCTGCGCCTCCGGCGCGAAGGTTCCGGTCAGCCCGTTCGCGCCGCCTGCGGCGTCCACCAGCATCGCCGGCAAGCCCTGAAGGGCGGCGTCGAGCGCGAGATTCAGCGCCAGCGTCGAGGCGCCGGCCTCTTTGCGCAGGCCCAGGACCAGAATCCGGCGCCGCCCGTCGGCGCCGCCCCTGGCGGCGAGCGCCAGCCGCACCGCCGCGATGGCCCGCGCGAAGCCGCCATGAGGCTTGTCCATGACATCGACGAGATGGCTCTTGTGCTGGAAGACCGAGCGGGCCTCGCCATCCTGACGTCGCCAGCGCCGGTGGCGCACCGCCGGCAAGGTCGCCAGAAGCGGCGCCGCGTGAGCCAGCAGGATGTCGGGCGCGCGAGCCGATTGGCCGCCCTGGATGGAGGCAAAGCGCCGCCAGCCGCCGCTGACGGCCTTGTCCGACGCCTTCACGGCTTCGGCGTCCGGCGTGATCCGCGCGGGCAGCGTCGAGCGCGGCGGCGTTTCCGGCGGGACAGCCATCGGTTCGCCGCCCGGGCGCTCGCCGGTGGAAGGACCCTTGAGCGGCTGCGCAGGCGGCTCGTCCGAACGCCGGCGCCGCGCCGCGCCCGGCACCGCCGCCGCGGCGCCCGACAGCGCCAGCCCGAGCACGGCGAGCGCGCCCAGACCACCGCCGCCGATGCCCCCGAGCATGGCGATGGTGCGCCGCGTGACGCCGCTTTTCTCCAGCGGCGGCATCGCCTGGCTGATGATGCGCGCGTTGGTCGTGTCGATGCCGGCGAGTTCTCCGGTCTCGCGGGCGCGCCTGAGGAAGGCGTCGTAGACGACGCGCGAGGATTCGACCTCGCGCTCCAGCTCGCGCAGCTCGACCGAGGCGCGCCCGGCGGCGTATTGCGTCGTCGTCAGGGCGTCGACCCGGCGCGCGATCTGGCGCTCGGCCTCGATCGCCCGGTCGAGTTCGACCTTGGCGGCGCGGGAGATGCGCGACAACTCGTCGGCGATCTGGCGGCGCGCATCTCTGGTCTGCGCCTGCGCCGCCGCCAGCGCGGGGTGGCGCGCGCCGAGCGAGGCCAGCAGGTCGGCCTCCTTGTTCAGCGCCGCGCCGAGCTGGGAGCGAAGCGCCGTCATGGTGTTGGAGGCGACGGCCTCCGGAACGGCGCCCGCCTCGATGGCGGCGGCGCGGGCGGCGGTCGTCTCGTCGTATTTCGCCCGCGCCTCGGTGACCTTGGTGCGCAGCGCGACGAGCTGGGCGTTGTTGAGCGCGAGCTGCTCCTCGCCGATCGACTTGCCGCCGACGCCGACGATGCCGTTGGCCTCCTTGTATCTCTCCGCCTTGTCCTCGGCGACGCGCAGGCGGTTGCGCAGCTCCTCCAGGCGCGAGGTCAGCGCCGTGGTTGCGCGCTGGGCGGCGTCGGCGCGGACTGACGCCTGATCGTCGAGATAGGCCGCCGCCAGCGCGTTGGCGATGCGCGCCGCCTTCTCCGCCTCGCGCGAGGTCACCGAGATGTCGATGACGAAGGTGCGCTCGCCGCGCCGCACGGTGACCAGCTTGTCGAGCGCGGCGAGCGCCCAGAGCATGCCGTCGCGCGGCGGGGCGCCGCTTTTCGGCAGCAGATCGGAGATCAGCGCCATCAGCCCCGATTTGCTCGCCTCGCCGCCGAATTCCGGGTCTTGATCCAGGCCCTCGCTGGCGACCACGCGCGCCTTGATGCTGTCGGAGGCGATGACGCGGGCCTGGCTCTCCAGATAGGCGGTGAGCGAGGTCGGGTCTCCCCCGGCGGAGTTGGGCGACACCTCGTTCTGAAGCACGCGCAGGTCGCGCGGATCGATGAAGAGCTGCGCCGTCGAGGTGTATTTCGGCGGCAGCAGCAGGCTTGCGGCGCCAGCCAGCAGCGCACCCAGAAAGGCGGCCAGAAGGATCGCGCCCTTGCGCCGCCAGAGTGTCGTCGCCAGCCAGACCGGGTCGGTCAGCCGGGCGAGGGCGGCCTGGGGGGCAGGCGGAGCCACAGCGGCGTCCGCGACCGGCGTCCGGCGCCCGGTGGCCCGTTCGGGCTCGCTCGTGGCGGTCTCGGTGCTGAACATGACGCTACGCTTCACTCTGTTTTGAACCTCGCCCGGTCCCGGGCGCTTTCGGCTTGCCCGCCGCGCTCACGCGGCCGCGCGACGATAGCGCTGGAGCACATGCAGCATCAGTTTCGGTTTGTAGTCGGCGTCGAGCGGCAGGGGCCGCGCCGCGGCGGCGTCCTTGCGGGGGAAGGTTTCGTTGATCCAGGTGTAGCGATCGCTGAGCCCCCAGGTCACGATCGCGCGCGGCGGGCGGGCCTCGACGATGGTTTGCAGATAGGTCGAGACCAGGCTGGCGGCGGCGCGATCGCGCGTCATGGCGTCGGCGGGCAGTTTCCAGTCGATCACGTCGAGTTCGGTGATCTCGACGTCGACGTCCAGCTTGCCCAGATCGAGCATGAACTGCAGCAGCCCGTGCCGGTCGATCGGATTTTCGGCGTAGAGATGCGCCTGCATGCCGAGGCCGTGGATCGGCACGCCCTTGTCCTTGAGCTTGCGGATGATGTCGATGGCGATCTGGCGGCGCGCCGCGACGCCGGGGTGCGGCTCCTCGAAATTGAAGTCGTTCAGCACCAGGCGCGCCCCGGGATCGACCCGGGCGGCGGCGCGGAAGGCGATCTCGATGTGCTCGGGGCCGAGCAGGCGCCGCCAGATCGTGTCGCGGTAGGGCTCGCCCGGCTTCGGATCGAAGGCGATCGCTTCGTTGACGACGTCCCAGGTCGCGATCCTGCCCTTGTAGCGATCGACGACGGTCTCGATATGGCGTACGAGCTCGCGCTCGGCCTCGCGCCTCGTCGTCATCGTCTTCGCCCAGGGCGGCAGCGCCTCGCCCCAGAGCAGGGTGTGGCCGCGCAGCGCCTTGCCGCCGGCGAGCGCGAAATCGACGAGTTCGTCGGCGCCCGAGAAGTCGAAACGGGCGCGGTCATGACGCAGCGCCTCCCATTTCAGATCGTTCATCGGCACGATGACGTCGCAGTATTGCGCCAGCGCGGCGCGATAGCGCGGATCGGATCGATAGCTGCCGATCTCGGCGGCGGAACCGAGGGGAATCGCCGGGCGGGCGGCGGCGGCCGGTTTCGACGCCAGCGCGGCGGCCAGCCCTGCGGCGAGGGCGGCCGCCCCGGCAAGCGCGTCTCGTTTCGTGATGGGCTTCATGTCTCGATCCAGTTCAGGCGTGCCCGGGACGGCACGGTTCCGTTCCGTTTAGGGTCGCTCAACCCCTCTGGGCTAAGCACGAGGCGTGGCTCGCGCCGCTACACGCACGCATCCTGCCAATCGCCGGCCCTGAAACGGAATCGATGTCGCCCGATCGCGCAGCCATCTTCGCCTACCTCACCATCCTGAGCGGCTCCGCCGGCCGGCTCGTCATCTCCCTTGTCTACTTCCTCATCGTTGCGAATACGTTGACCCTCGGGGAGTTCGGCATTTTCGCCACCGCCTCGGCGACGGGGCTGATCCTTTCGCGCCTGCTCGCCTTCGGCTTCGTCTCGCCGCTCTACCGGGTGGCGACCGTCAAGCCCCGGCTGCTCGGGGCCTATCTCGCGGGCTTCTCGGCTCTGGCGCTGCTCTCCCTGCCGCTGATCGCGCTGGCGGCGGGGCTGGCCTACCAGATGCTGTTTTCCGGCCGTCTCGCGCTTTTGTCGTTCGCCCTGATCATGCTGGCCGAGATCGTCGGGTGGCGGCTCGTCGAGGTCGTGGCCATCGTCAACAACGGCCTGCGGCGCTTCCGGCAGGCGGCGCTGCTGGTGATCATCGGCTCGTCGCTGCGCACGGTCGCGGCGATCGGCTTCTATCTGTCCGGTCAGGCCAGCCTCGGGCTCTGGGCCTGGTCCTATCTCGGGGCGACGCTGGTCACGGCGGCGCTGGCGCTGGCGGCGTTCCTGCCCAGGGCGCGCTGGCGTCTGCGGGTCCGGCTCTACCGGCGCCGGATGGCCGACGCCGTCTTCGCCGCGGGCGCCGACATCGTCTTCTACACGCAGGCCGAGCTCGACAAGCTGCTCGTGCTCGCGCTCGCGGGCGAACGCGTCGCCGGGCTCTACGCCATCGCCATGCGCGTCATCGACCTGACCGCCATGCCGGTGCGCAGCTTCAACCAGATGCTGGTCCAGAAGATCATGCAGCAACGCGGCCTCGCCGGCGGCCTGCGCCGGCGCATCCTGATCGAGGCGCTGATCGCAGCGGTCTCGGTGGGCGGGCTCCTCGGCGTGATCGCGCTGCTGACGCCGTTCCCGGGCGCGCTCGGCCGCAACGTCTCGGAGGCGGCCCATCTGTTCCTGCCGCTGCTGCTGGTGCCGGCCTTCCGCAACCTCGTTGAATACCATGCCGAACTGCTCTATGCCCGCGAGCGCACCGGCTCGCGCATCGTGCTGCTCGGCGCCATCGCGATGCTCAAGGCGGCCCTGATCGTCTGGGCGATGACGCAGGCCGGCGGAAACTGGCCCCTCGCCATGAACGCGGTGTTCGGGACGGTCTATCTGCTCTCTGCCGCCGTGACCTACAGGCTGCTCGGACGGGCCGGCTGAACGCGCCCCGCCTGCCGCTCGAAGAGCTCGCGCAGATGCGACATCGGCTGGCCGATGAAGGACTGGACGCCGACCGCGACCTGTCCGGGACCCAGCACGTCCTCGGCCGAGCGCAGCGCGCCGAGCCCTTCGGTGTCGCCGCCCCAGTAGGCCTTGCAGAACTCGCGCTCGTCGATGCGGTGGCCGGCGGCGCCGAGGCCGAGCACGCGCTCGACGAAGCAGCCGTAGATCAGGTACTCGGAGAAACGGCGCTGCGAGGCGATCGCCGCGACCCAGTGCCGCCCGGTCCGCGCCTCGACATGCGCGCACATCGCCAGAACGACGTCGCGCCGCCAGCTCACCAGATGCCCGATGAAATCATCGGCCGGAAGCGCGGGCGGGCTCAGTCCAAAGAGTCTTGCAGCCATCGCGCACCACGCGACATGCTCCGCCATCGCCGCGGTGACTCCGCCCGGCCCGCGGTAGAGCCGCACCCCGCCCGCGCCGCCGGTTTCGGCGATGTCGAAGGGGCGCATGAAGATCAGATCGGAATCGGCGAAAACGACGACGTCCTCGTCGCAGCCCCGCGCGAAGCCAAACTTGCGCAGCTGCTGCGCATGCCAGCCGCGCAGCGGCGGCACGCCGCGCGCCAGCGCGCCGAGTCCGGTCCAGACGCGGCGCCGCCCGAGGCTCAGCGGATCGGGGTGCGCGCGAAGCCAGCCCGGCAGCAGGGCCGATTCGGCGACGATCTGGCGGCGCGGACCCGCCAGCGGCGCGAACAGCGCCGTTTCCCGATCCTCGACCAGAAGGTAATGCGTCGTATGACCCGTGACGAAACGATCGATGCTGGCGCAGAGCAGCCGGCAGCGCTCGAAATCGCCGGCGTAGCTCGGCGTCGCGATGGCGTAGCGCAGGCTCATCGCCCCGCCCCGCGCCCGGACAGGCGCAGCCGCAGCATGCGCCAGAGAAAGAGCGGGTTGCCGAGGACATAGCGCCGCCAGAGCCGGCCGGGTTCGAGCCAGAGCCGATAGAGCCATTCCAGCCGCAGCCGCCTCACCGCGCCGGGCGCGCGGGCGACCTCGCCTGCGAGGAAATCGAACAACGCGCCGACGCCGGCTGCGACCGTGACGTGACGCTCGTCGAGACACTCCGCGATCCAGGTCTCCTGACGCGGAGCGCCGAAAGCGACGAGCAGCAGATCGGGCCGCTCCCGCTCCAGCCGCGCGAGCAGCGCCGCTTCCTCGCCCGGCGCGAAATAGCCGTGGCCAAGCACGGCGAAGGCGTGCGCCGGATGGTCGCTCGCCAGCCGCTCCGCCGCGCGCTGCGCGACGCCCGGGCGCCCGCCGAGCAGCATGACGCGCAGGGGGCCAAGCTGCGCGGCGAGCAGGGCGGGGATGAAATCTGTGCCGTTGAGATTGGCCGGAAAGCGTGCGCCGTGCAGCAGCCGGCCGCCGAGATCGACGCCGACCCCGTCCGGCAGCACGAGGAAACCGGCCAGCCGCGCCCGCAGGCCGGCGTCGTGGAACGCCAGGTTGACGAGATGGGCGTTGCAGAAGGCGAGCTTGCGGTGCCGCCGCGCCGCGAGGGCCCGGTCGAGCGTCGCCAGCGCCTCGGCCGCCGTCAGCACGGCGACGCCGACGCCGCCGATATCGCGCAGAGCGACCTCGGGCGTTCGCGCGCGCGCTTCGTGCGGCGCGATCTCGGAAGATGGAATGGCCGTCACGGATCCGTCCGGTGGTCAGCGTCGCTTGCATCATGACAGGGCCGATCGCGGCGCCGGTCAAGCCAAACCGGGCGGCAGGGTGAACGCCGGCTTGCCGCGGCGGGCGAGGCCGGCGGGCCGCGCCGCCGAAGCTGCGCCGCCCGCGCGCGGGCCTGTCGCATTCTGGCACACCGGTCCCCCGGACAGCCCGGCCCGAAGCCGGCAAACCCCTCGGATCAGGCCGATATTGTCGATCCTGCGCGATTTCGGCGCATGTGCCTGCGGCATGCCGATTGCGGCTCCGGCGTCCAGAAGCTCCGGCGGCGGACCCGCTGTTCCGTCCCGGGCCGCTCTCGCCGCCGGGAAGGGCCTGCCATGATGATGAGCGTCAACGAACTCGACTACGCGGCGGCGACCGCGACCGAGCAGCGCGCCAACGCCTGGAGGCACTGGATAGGCCTCGTCACCGCGCTGACCGACGCCTTCGTGGTGATGGGCGTCGTCGCCCTCGCCTCGCTCGCCCACCATCTCCAGGCCTACGGACATCTCGGCGACCGCCAGATCACGCTGGAGCTGGCGATCATGATCGCGGCGATCTTCGTGTTCACCAATCTGCTGCGCGGCCGCTACCGGCTCGGCAACTATCTCTCGACCAAGGGGCAGGTCGCCTCCGCCTTCACGGTCTGGAACATCACCATGGTGGCGTTCATCGCGTTCGTGTTCATCGCCAAGATCGTCGATCACTATTCGCGCGCCGTGGTGCTGGCCACCTACCTCGCAGGCATCCCGCTGATCGCGCTGGCGCGGTCCCTGATCGTGCGCACCGTCTCCATGGCGAGCAAGACCGGGCGCATCACCGCCGAACGGGTTTTCCTGATCGGACGGGAGGCCGACGTGATGTCGTTCGTCTCGCGGCACCAGCCCTGGAACATCGGTTTCGCCATCGTCGACGTCGCCTACCTGCGCGGCCAGGATGCACGCCGCACCAACGATCCCGCAGCGGCGCTGGCCGCCGATCTCGCGACGGCGGCGGCGCGCTGCCGGCAGATGCGGCCGGACGCGGTCTTCATCGCCATGCCCTGGTCCGAGCAGGATTCGATCGACGCCTGCATTGACGCCTTCATGAACCTGCCGGTGGCGATCCATCTGGCGCCCGAGCGGATCATGGACCGCTTCGACAAACTCCATATCGCCCGCGTCGGCTCGCTCGCCAGCCTGCGGCTGACGCGGCCCGCGCTTTCGGCGATCGAAATCGCCTGCAAGCGCGCCTTCGACGTCGTCGCCGCCGGCGCGATCCTTGTTCTGGCGGCGCCGCTGCTGCTGCTGATCGCCGCCGCGATCCGGCTCGACACGGGCGGGCCGGTGCTGTTCATGCAGCGCCGCTACGGCTTCAACCAGATGCCTTTCCGCATCTACAAGTTCCGCACCATGACCACGGCCGAGGACGGCGACGTCATCCGCCAGGCCACGCGCGGCGACGCCCGCGTCACCCGGATCGGGCGAATCCTGCGGCGCTACAATCTCGACGAGTTGCCGCAGCTCCTCAACGTCATCGCCGGGCAGATGTCGCTCGTCGGCCCGCGCCCGCACGCGCTCGCCCACGACCATGAGTTCCAGCGCAAGATCGCGCTCTATGCGCGCCGCCACAACGTCAAGCCCGGCATCACGGGCTGGGCCCAGGTCAACGGCTTGCGCGGCGAGACCGACACCGATGAGAAGATGGCCCGACGCATCGCCTGCGACCACTGGTACATCGACAACTGGTCGTTCTGGCTCGATCTCGCCATCCTGCTGCGCACGCTGGTCAGCCCGCGCTCCTACCGCAACGCCCTGTGAGGGGGGCGGCCGGCGCGCTCAGTCCTCGCCGCCCTGCGCGAGATAGGCCTCCGGGCTCATCGCGATGCGGCCGTCGATCTCGCCGATCGCCGCCTCGTCCTTGTCGGTATAGGGCAAGGCGCGCAGCACCAGCCGGATGGCGTTGAGCCTGGCGCGCAGCTTGTCGTTGGCGCGCACCACGCTCCAGGGCGCGGGCGCCGGGGCGCCCTGCGCCAGCATCGCGGCGAACGCCCGCGAATAGTCGTCGAACCGGGGAATCGCCTCGAAATCGATCGGCGACAGCTTCCAGCGCTTCAGCGGATCGTGCCAGCGCGCATGCAGCCGCGTCATCTGCATCTCGCGGCCGATCGTCAGGAAGAGCTTGATCATGCGCACGCCGTCACGCACCAGCATGCCCTCGAAGACCGGCGCCTCGCGCAGGAACGCCTCCGTCTGCTGCGGCGTGGCGAAGCCCATCACCCGCTCGACGCCGGCGCGGTTGTACCAGGAGCGGTCGAAGAAGACGATCTCGCCGGCAGCCGGCATCTGCGCCGCGTAGCGCTGGAAATACCATTGCCCGGCTTCGGTCTCGGACGGCTTCGAGAGCGCGACGATGCGCGCCTGGCGAGGATTGAGATGCTGGGTGAAGCGCTTGATCGCCCCGCCCTTGCCGGCGCCGTCGCGCCCCTCGAAGACGATGACGATGCGCTCGCGGGCCTCGCGCACCCAAGCCAGCAGCTTCTGAAGCTCAATCTGCAGCGGCTCGAGCTCGCGCTCGTAGCGTTTGCGTTTCATGCGCTCGTCCAGCGGAAAGCCGCCGCTGCGGAAGGCCGCGTCGGTGATCGCCGCCGGCAGCTCGACGGCCTCGATGTCGAAAGCCGGTTGCTTCGCGCGCGCCCTGGCCGAACCGGAGCGCGATTTGCCGCCAGCCGCCTTCTTCTTCGTCGCGGTCTTTTCTCCGGCTGATTTGGCCATACCTGCGCTCCTTCGTTGGCGAACCATGCTAGCCGCGCGCCGCTCGGAAAGGAAACGCCTCGCCGTCCCGCGCGATTTGGCAGCGCGCGGGCTTGCGACTATGACGGCTGGCCGCTCTGTCGCGGCGTCCTCCCGCCGAGGCGTGGACCCGCATGCTCGCCACGATCGATCCCACCGCTCCGGTGACCGCCGCGCTGATCGAGGCGCTCGGCGCAGCCGTCATCCTGCTCGACGCGCAAGGCGTCACGCAGGCGCTGAGCCCGGCGATGCGGGCGCTGATACCGGCGCTGGAGAAGGGCCAGCCGCTGACGCTGGTGCTGCGCGATCCGGACCTCATCGACGCGATCGACCTGGTCTCGCGCCAGGGCGGGCGGCGCGTCATCGAGCTCATCGAGCGCGTGCCCGTCGAGCGCACCTTCCGCATCCACATCGCCGGACTCGACAGCGTCGGCTGGCGGCGGCCGGCGCTGCTGACATTCGAGGATCTCAGCGAGTTGCGCGTCACCGAGCGCATGCGCGTCGATTTCGTCGCCAACGCCAGCCATGAACTGCGCACGCCGCTGGCCTCGCTGCTGGGCTTCGTCGAAACCCTGCAGGGGCCGGCCCGCAACGACGCGGCGGCGCGCGACCGCTTCCTGACGATCATGCGCGAGCAGGGCCTGCGCATGGCCCGCCTCGTCGACGACCTGCTGTCGCTCTCGCGCATCGAGCTGCGGGCGCATCTGGCCCCGGAAACGCCGGTCGATCTCTCGGGCATCTCGCGCGAGATCGTCGATTCGCTCGCCCTGATGGCGCGCGAGCGCAAGGTCGCGCTCAGGCTCGAGACCCCGTCCCAGCCGGTCCGGGTCGCCGGCGATCGCGACGAGCTGCTGCGGCTGATGGAGAACCTCGTCGAGAACGCGATCAAATACGGCCGCGAGGACGGCGAGGTGGTGATCGAGGTCACGGACGGGGCGACGGAGGCCAGCGTCGCCGTGCGCGACGACGGGCCCGGCATCGCGCCGGAGCACCTGCCACGCCTGACCGAGCGCTTCTACCGCGTCGACACCGCGGCCAGCCGCGAGGCCGGCGGGACGGGGCTCGGGCTCGCCATCGTCAAGCACATCGTGCTGCGCCATCGCGGGCGCCTCGCCATCGAGAGCGCGCTCGGCCATGGCGCGACGTTCAGGGCCGTGCTGCCGCGCTTCGGGAGCCATGCCCGGCGCGACGCGTGACGGTTGTGTGACACTAAAAATGCGCGATTGTCATCCAATTGTCATCCGCACGGTGTTTGAGCGAGGTCGCTGAAACTGCGAACAGAGAGGACATCTCAATGCGCAAAATCCTGATTCTCGCGGCTGCCGCGATCGGCCTGTCGGGCGCCGCCCACGCGGCCGACATCACCGGCGCCGGCGCGACCTTCCCCTTCCCGATCTATGCGAAATGGGCCGAGGCCTACAAGAAGGAGACCAATATCGGTCTCAACTACCAGTCCATCGGCTCGGGTGGCGGCATCCGCCAGATCAAGGCCAAGACCGTCGCCTTCGGCGCGACCGACGCCCCGCTCAAGGGCGAGGATCTCGCCTCTAGCGGCCTGATCCAGTTCCCGACCGTCATGGGCGGCGTCGTCCCGGCGATCAACATCGCGGGGGTCGAGGCCGGCAAGCTCAAGCTCACCGGCCCGATCGTCGCCGAGATCTACATGGGCTCGATCAAGAAGTGGAACGACCCCAAGATCGTCGCGCTGAACGCCGGCGTGACCCTGCCCGACGCCAACATCACCCCCGTCTACCGTTCGGACGGATCCGGCACGACCTTCGTGTTCACCGACTATCTGTCGAAGGTCTCGGCCGACTGGAAGTCCAAGGTCGGCACGAACACCTCGGTGCAGTGGGCCGTCGGCATCGGCGGCAAGGGCAATGAGGGCGTCTCGGCCTCGGTGAAGCAGGTCGCCAACTCGATCGGCTATGTCGAATACGCCTACGCCAAGCAGAACAAGCTGAACTTCGCGCTCGTCCAGAACGCCGACGGCAACTTCCCGGCTCCGGACGACAAGTCGTTCCAGGCCGCCGCCGCCAACGCCAACTGGAACGAGGCGCCGGGCTTCGGCATCTCGCTGAACAACCAGAAGGGCGCCCAGGCCTGGCCGATCACCGCCGCGACCTTCCTGCTGATCCACGCCAAGCCGGAGAAGCCGGAAGAGGTGCAGGCCGCGCTGAAGTTCGTCGACTGGGCCTTCCAGAAGGGCTACGCGATGGCGCTCGAGCTGGACTACGTTCCGCTCCCGGCCAACGTCAAGGATCAGGTCCGCAACGCCTGGAAGGGCGTGACCGATCCGGCAGGCAAGCCGATCTTCTGATCGGACGGCCACTGCGGATGGCGGCCGGTTCCGGCCGCCATCCGTCACGTTCAGACACTGTCGCGCCGCAACGTCCGCGTCAGATTCGCCTTGAGTGCCGTGGGGAGCGCTTGTGATGGCCGCCGTCACCGACCAGATGTCCATCCCGGCCGCGCCGGCGCAGCGCAAGACGCCCAAGGGCACGTTCGACCTGATCTTCCGCAACGCCAGCTTCTTCTCGGCGCTGTTCGTCCTCGTCCTGCTCGCCGGCATCATGCTGTCGATGGTGATCGGCGGCTGGCCGGTTTTCCGCGAGTTCGGCCTGTCCTTCCTGACGTCGAGCCAGTGGGACACCATCAACGACAAGTACGGCGCCTGGCCCGCCATCGTCGGAACGCTCTCGACGGCCCTGATCGCCCTGTCGATCGGCGTGCCGCTCTCGCTCGGCATCGCCGTCTATCTGACGCAGCTCGCCCCGCCCTGGTTCAAGCAGCCGGTCTCGACCGCCATCGAACTGCTCGCCGCCGTGCCCTCGATCATCTACGGCATGTGGGGCCTGTTCGTCTTCGTGCCGCTGTTTGCAGCCTACGTCCAGATTCCGCTCTCGAACATCATCGAGGGCATGCCGATCGTCGGCACGATCCTCTATTCCCGCTCGCCTTCGGGCCTCGGCATCCTGACGGCGGGCATCATCCTCGCCTTCATGATCATCCCGTTCATCGCCTCGATCGTGCGCGACATGCTGGACCAGATTCCGTCCGTGCTGCGCGAGAGCGCCTACGGCATCGGCGCCACCACCTGGGAGGTGGTGCGTCACGTGCTGGTGCCGCAGGCCGGCGTCTCGATCATCGGCGCCATCATGCTCGGCCTGGGCCGCGCGCTCGGCGAGACCATGGCGGTGACCTTCGTCGTCGGCAACGCCAACCGGCTCTCGGCCTCGATCATGGATCCGGGCTCGACCATCGCCTCGCGCATCGCCAACGAGTTCAACGAGGCGCTCGGCCTGCAGCTCAACGCGCTGATCGCGCTCGGCTGCATCCTGTTCTTCGTCACCTTCGTCGTCCTCGTCATCGCGCGCATCCTCGTCGCGCGCGTCAAAGCCTTCTGAGATCGGACGGATCCCATGAGCCTGACCACCCCCTCCACCGTCCGCCAGCTCGAACCCGCCGTCTGGGGCCGCGTCCGCCAGTCGCGCCGCGCCGCCGACCGGGTGATGAAGGTGACCGCCGCCGGCTTCACCTTCCTCGCCATCTTCGTGCTGTTCTGGATTCTCGGCATGCTGGTGGTGAAGGGGCTCGGCGGCTTGTCCGTCGCCACCTTCACGCAGATCACGCCCGGCCCGGGCTCCACCGGCGGCGGCCTCGCCAACGCCATGCTGGGTTCGCTGGTGCTGACCTTCCTCGGCATCGTCGTCGCGACGCCTATCGGCGTGCTGGCCGGCACCTATCTCGCCGAATACGGCAAGGGCTCGAAGCTCGCCGACCTGATCCGCTTCATCAACGACATCCTGCTCTCGGCCCCCTCGATCCTGATCGGCCTGTTCGTCTACGTCATCATGGTGCAGCCGCTCGGCGGCTATTCCGGCTGGGCGGGCGGCGTCGCGCTCGGCATCATCGCGATCCCGGTCATCGTGCGCACCACCGAGGACATGCTGCGGCTGGTGCCCGGCCCGCTGCGCGAGGCCGGCTCGGCGCTCGGCGCGCCGACCTCGATCGTGATCACCTCGATCACCTGGCGCGCCGCCAAGGCGGGCATGGTCACCGGCATCCTGCTCGCGCTCGCCCGCATCGCCGGCGAGACCGCGCCGCTGATCTTCACCGCGCTGAACAACAATTTCTGGTTCTCGCCGACGCTGCAGGGCGGCGTCTCCAACCTGCCGGTGACGATCTACCAGTTCGCCTCGGCCCCTTACGAGAACTGGCAGCAGCTCGCCTGGGCCGGTTCGCTGATCATCACCATGTCGATCCTGCTGCTCTCGATCATCGCGCGCCGTATCGTGCGCGGCGCCAAGTGATCAAACTCGATATAACGACCGTCGCGTCCGATCTGAAGGAACACGTCGATGCTCTCGACCCTCGAACTGAGCCCCCAGGCGCTCGATGCCGACGCCCCGATCCGGATCGAGGTGAAGAATCTCGATTTTTACTATGGCGAGCACAAGGCGCTGAAGGCGGTCAATCTCGACTTCCGTGATCGTCAC
>JAKFWE010000117.1 GCA_021732895.1 Allobosea sp.
GGGGGCTGGAGGGGGCTGCCATGGCTGGCGATTCAGGTCAGAAATTCATTCGCCGCAACCGGCCGCCACGGGTCCACATCACCTATGAGGACCCCTACAACGCCGATCAGAAGGTCGAGCTGCCCTTCGTGATGGGCGTGCTGGCCGATCTCTCGGGCAACGCCTCGGCCGTCGAGAAGTCCGACATCAACCAGCGCAAGTTCCTCGACATCGACATGGACAATTTCGATCAGCGCATGGCCGCGATCGAACCCGGCGTCGCCTTCAACGTCCCCAACAAGCTCGGCGACGGGGGCGACAAGCTGTCGGTCGCGCTCAAGTTCTCGAAGTTCGACGACTTCAACCCGGCCGCGATCGCGCGCCAGGTGCCCGCCATGGCGAAATTGCTCGAGGCGCGCGAACAGCTCGCCAACCTGCTGCGCTACATGGACGGCAAGATGGCGGCCAGCGACCAGATCAAGGCGCTGCTGGCGGATCCGCAGTTGATGGCGGCGCTCAAGGACAAGCTCGGCGAGAAACCCGCCGACCAGACGCAAACCGGCAACGGCTGAACCAGCGAGGCGGCAATGGCAGCGGAAGCGCAAACCCAACAGCCGGGCGGCGGCGTCCAGACGCGGGACGCGGACGAGTTCGCATCGGTCCTGAAGCAGAGCTTCAAGCCCAAGACCGAGCGCGCCGCGACCGAGGTCGAGAACGCCGTCTCGACGCTGGTCAATCAGGCGCTCGCCGATTCGACGCTGATCAAGAACGACGTGCTCGACACCATCGAGGAGATGATCGCACGGCTCGACGCCAAGCTCACCGAACAGATGAACGAGGTGCTGCACGCGCCCGAATACCAGAAGCTCGAAAGCGCCTGGCGCGGGCTGAACTACCTGATCTTCAACTCCGAAACCGATGCGCAGTTGAAGATCAAGGTGATGAACGTCTCCAAGAACGAGCTCTACCGCAACCTCAAGACCTATCCCGGCGCGCGCTGGGACCAGAGCCCGCTGTTCAAGCAGGTCTACGAGCAGGAATTCGGCCAGCTCGGCGGCCAGCCCATCGGCTGCCTGATCGGCGACTACCATTTCAGCCACCAGGCGACCGACGTTCAGCTGCTGCGCGACCTCTCCAAGGTCGCGGCCGCGGCGCATGCGCCCTTCTTCGCCGGCGCCGATCCGAATCTGATGGGGATGGACGCCTGGACGGAGCTGAGCAATCCGCGCGATCTCGGCAAGGTCTTCGACACGCCGGACTACGCCGCCTGGAAGGGGCTGCGCGACGCGGCGGATTCGCGCTATGTCGGGCTGTGCCTGCCGCGCGTCCTGTCGCGGGTGCCTTATGGCGCGAAATCCGAGCCGGTCGAGGAGTTCGCCTTCGAGGAGGACACCGACGGCCACACCGGCGAGAAATACGCCTGGATGAACGCGGCCTATGCGATGGCCGTCAACATCAACCGCTCCTACAAGGAATATGGCTGGTGCACCCGCATTCGCGGCGTCCAGTCCGGCGGCGAGGTGATCAATCTGCCGACGCACACCTTCCCGACCGATGATGGCGGCGTCGATCTGAAATGCCCGACCGAAATCGCGATCAGCGACCGGCGCGAGGCTGAACTGGCCAAATCTGGCCTGATTCCCCTGATCCACCGCAAGAACACCGACAAGGCGGCCTTTATCGGCGCCCAGTCGCTCTACAAGCCCAAGGCGTTCTTCGGACCGGACGGCGTGGCTGCGACGGCGTCCGACAACCTGTCATCGCGCCTGCCCTACATGTTCGCGGTCTCGCGTTTCGCGCATTATCTGAAATGCATGGTCCGCGACAAGGTCGGCTCCTACAAGGAAAAGGAGCCGCTTCGGGCCTGGCTGCAGAGCTGGATCACCGACTATGTCGATGGCGACCCGCTCAACTCCAGCGAGGAGACCAAGGCCCGCCGGCCGCTCTCCGACGCCCGCATCGACGTCTTCGAGGACGAGGAGAACCCGGGATACTACTCCGCCAAATTCTACCTGCGGCCGCATTACCAGCTCGAAGGCATGGATATCGGCCTCAGTCTGGTGTCGCGCCTGCCGGCCCCGAAGACCTGAGGCGCGCCGCGCCGTCCGGATGCTGGAGATAGTTCGGTCGCGCGGTCGGAGAGAACCCGCAGGCGCGCGGCCGGGATTCGATGTGACCGTGGACATTTGAAAAACTAGGAGGGCGACATGGCCAGTGACTTCCTGCTCGAAATCGAAGGCATCAAGGGCGAAAGCAACGATCACAAGCACAAGGAAACGATCGAGATCCAGTCCTTCTCCTGGGGTTGCAGCAATCCCGGCAGTTTCGCCGCCGCCGGCGGCGGCGGCGCGGGAAAGGTGAATTTCCAGGATCTCCACCTGACGAGCTATGTCTGCAAGGCCTCGCCCGTGCTGATGCTTTCGGCTGCCTCAGGCAAGCATATCGGCAAGGCCACGCTTTTCGTCCGCAAGCAGGGCGGCGCCCAGGAGGACTTTTACAAGCTCACGCTCCATGACCTGCTGATCTCGAGCTACCAGTCCGGCGACAGCACCGGCGGGTCGCTCCCGGTCGACCAGTTCTCGATCAACTTCGCCAAGATCAAGTTCGAGTATTCGCCGCAGGACGCCAAGGGCAAGCTCATGGCGCCGGCGACCGGCACCTGGGATTTGAAGATCAACAAGCCCTGACGCCGCTGCCGGTCTCCGGAAGCGCGGACGCGGCGGCGTGATGTCGCCGCGCCTGCATTCGTCGCGGTTCGTCGATGGAGGGAATGCCGCGGATGGATCCGAGGGCGAAGAACCGGTTGCGGCCGCCATTGATGTTCGCGTTCCGCGAGGCGCATCGCAGCAGGGACGCGACCACGCCGCTCGATCTCCGCGACGCCGGCGGCGAACGCGTGATCGCCGGCCGCCGCGCCGCGCCGCGCGCCGCGATCACCGAGCAGAAGCTCAGGCAGGAGATCGCGGTCGATCTCGACGGCCTCGTCAATACCGTCAACCTCGCCTCCACCATCGACCTTTCGGGGCACGAGCATATCGCGCGCTCCGTGCTGAATCGCGGCTTTCCCGATCTGGTGCATCGCTCCATCGACGAGCACCGGATCGGCGCGATCCAGGATGAGCTGGCCGATGTGCTGGCGGCCTACGAGCCGCGCCTGATCAAACGCTCGATCGCCGTCGAACGCGACAACAGCCTCGACCGCGCCGAACTGAAGATCCGCTTCCTCGTCCGCGCCGATCTGAACTGCGAACCGCTCAACGTGCCGATCCAGTTCGTCGCCGATGTCGAACTCGACACCGGCAAGATCGCGATCAAGAACCGATAGAGCCTCATGAACCAGGAGTTCCTCGATTTCTACAACCAGGAACTGCGGCTCTTCACGGAGCACACCAGGGAGTTCGCCGAGGAGTTCCCGGGCATCGCCGAGCGTCTCGGCGGCCTTGTCGGGGACCGGATGGACCCGATGGTCGGCGGCCTCCTCGAAGGCGCGGCGTTCCTGGCCGCGCGCGTCCAGCTCAAGCTCAAGCACGAATTCCCGGAGTTCACCAACAACCTGCTCGAGCAGTTGCTGCCCAACTACCTCGCGCCGAGCCCATCCGTCCTGCTTGCGGGGCTGACGCCGCCCTTCTCCGATCCCGCCCTGCGCGACGGCGTCCGCATCGGGCGCGGATCCTATCTCGACGCCGCCTATGTCGAGCGCTACAGGCGCATCGCCTGCCGCTATCGCCTGAACTCGGACGTCACGCTCTGGCCCTTCGACATCGCGGCGGCCGAATACATCGCCGCGCCCGGGCCATTGCAGGCGCTCGGCCTGCCGACCGACGCGCGCGCGCTCGCCGGCCTGCGCCTGTCGCTCACCCACAGGACGACGGCGAAGCCGGAGGACGAACCGGCGGCGGCGCAGGCCGCAAAGCAGCCGCTGCACTGGTTTGCCGGCTGCAAGACCAGGGAGCTACAGGTCCACCTGCTTGGCGGCGAGGCGGATGCGGTCGCGCTCTACGAGCAGATCTTCGGCGACTGCATCGGCGTCTATTTCCGCCATCTCGACGAATTCGGCGACCCCGTCGTCACCTCGGGGGCCGGTTGCACGCTCGAGCAGATCGGCTTCGACGAGGCCGACGCGCTGCTGCCGGTGGACCGGCGGGTGTTTCGCGGCTTCGAACTGCTGCGCGAGTTCTTCCTGTTCCCGCGCAAGTTCCTCGGCTTCCGGCTCGACGGACTCGCCCGCATCATGCCGCGCCTGACGGCGAAGTCGGTCGATGTCGTCTTCGTCTTCGACGAGGCCAACATCCGTTTGTCCGCCGCCGTGAAGCGGGAGATGTTCGCACTCTACGCCGCGCCCGCGATCAACCTGTTCGAGAAGACGACCGACCGCATCCAGATCAGGTCCAACGAGCACGAGCACCACGTCGTGCCCGACCGCAGCCGGCCGCTCGACTACGAGCCTCACAGCATTCTCGAGGTTTACGCCCATTCGGTCGGCGTCCGGGAGAAGCGGCCGGTTCACCCGCTCTATTCCTCGCCGGACGGCGCCTCGCCGGCGCAGGGGCTGCTCTACACGCAACGCCGCATGCCGCGCCGGCGCTCGACCGCGGAACGCCGCCATGGCCGCGCCTCCGACTATACCGGCACCGAGATGTTCATTTCGCTGGTCGAGCCCGCCACGCTCGACGACGACAGCGCCGTGGCGGAGCTCAGCGTCAAGGTGCTCTGCTCCAACCGGCATCTGACCGAGCATCTGCCGACCGGGGTGGGCGGGGCCGATTTCCGGCTGCTCGACGACGTCTCGCTCGATGTCGCCTGCCTCGCCGGGCCGACGCCGCCGCGTGAACCGATCGTGTCGCAGCTGAAACTTCGATCCGAGACGGCCAGCACCGGCGTCGTCACCTGGCGGCTTATCAATCTGCTCAGCCTGAACCAGCTCGGCCTCGTCCAGCGCGGCGCCGGCAAGAACGGCGAGGCGCTGCGGGAACTGCTTTCACTCTTCGCCGATCTCGCCGACAGCGCGATCGAACGTCGGATCAGGGGGATCAGGAGCGTCGACAGCCGCCCGGTCGTCAGGCGTTTTCCCCAGCGCGCCGGGACGGGCGCGGCGCGCGGCCTCGAGATCGTGGTGACGCTCGACGAGAAGGCCTTCGAGGGCAGTGGCGTCTTTCTGCTCGGCGCGGTGCTCGACCGGTTCCTGGCCGAATATGCGGCGATGAACCATTTCACGCAGACGGTCATCCGCACCACCGAGCGTGGCGAGATCATGCGCTGGCCGCCGCGCGCCGGCGGCAGGCGGCTGCTGTGACCGCAAGCGGCCCCGAAAGCGCCGCCGCGTCCTATCGCGACCAGCTCGCGGCCGAGCCCTGGCGTTTCGATTTCTACGCCGTGATGCGCCGTCTCGAGCGCAGCTTTCCCGCCCAGCCGCGGATCGGCGACGCCGCGGCGCGGCGCGAGGAATACGTCGCGCTCGGCGAGCCGGCCTATCTCGATTTCGCGGCCTCGACCATCGCGGCGGCCGACCAGGATCCGCAGGGCAGGCTGCGCCTTTTCGTCAAGTTTCTCGGTCTGCTCGGGCCACAGGGCCCGCTGCCTCTGACGAACACCGAGGAGACGGTTCACTGGCAACTGGCCGGCGACGTGGCCTTCGCGCGCTTCCTCGATGTCTTCAACCATCGGTTCCTGCAACTGTTCTACCGGGCCTGGGCGGATTCGCGGCCGGTGGCGCAACATGACCGCGCCGAGCAGGACCGTTTCGCCGCCTATGTCGGCAGCATGATCGGACTGGGCTCGAAGCCGTTCGGCGATCGCGACTCGGTGCCCGATCCCGAGAAACTCGCCCATGCCGGCTTGCTCGGTGCGCAGGCCAAGTCGGCCTCGCGCCTGCGCGGCTTCCTCGCCGGGCTGTTCAAGGCCGAGATCGAGATCGATCAGTTCATCGGCATGCGGCTGGTGTTCGACCCGGCCGACCGCACCACACTCGGCGGCGGCCATTGCCGCCTGGGCAGGGACGCGCTTCTGGGGGCCGGCGTCTACAGCGTCGAGGACAAATTCCGCGTCCGCATCGTGGCGCGCGACATGCAGCAGTTCACACGCTTCCTGCCCGACGGCGACCGCTGCGAGCAACTGACCGACGCGGTCTTCTTCCATCTCGGCGAACAGTTCGAGTGGGATGTCGAGCTCGCCTTGCCGGTCGGCGAGGTCAGGCCGGTGCGGCTCGGACAGGTCGGCCAGCTCGGCTGGACAAGCTGGATGGCGCCGAACTGGAACGAGAGCGAGGGGACCTTGCGTCGCGATGCGCGCTTTCACCCCGCCGAACGCATGCGACAGAAGCGCATGATGCAAAAGCAAGCCGGGCGAAGAGGGGAACAGCATCATGGCCGACATCAGTCTTGAGGCCGTCACCGGCAAGCTCAACCGGATCGGCTACGAGGCGTTCATCCTGGCGCTCAGGCAGGCCAAGGGCGCCGGCAACCGCAATGTCGAGCTGGCGCACTGGCTCTACCAGATCCTGCAGGGCCGCTCGACCGACATCGCGCTGACGGTCGATCATTACGGCCTCGACCGCGCCGTCCTGCTCGCCGATCTCGGCAAGGTCATCGAGGGCTTCCGCAAGAACGAGACCGAGATGCCGGGCATCTCCAACGGCATCGTCGATCTGCTCGATCGCGGCTGGCACTACGCCACCCTGTTTTTCGGCGAGACGCAGATTCGCAGCGGCCATGCCCTCGTCGCGGCGCTGAAATCGCTGGAGCTCAAGCGGGCGCTGACGGCGGCCTCGAAGGAGTTCGGCAAGATCCCGGTCGAGGAGTTGGCGGCCGGGCACGCCAGGATCTGGGAGCGCTCGGAGGAGGAGAACCTCCGCCCGATGGACGGTTCGGGCCTGCGCGCCGCCGGCGCGCCGGGCGCCGAGACAGCCGACGGCGCCAAGGGCACGACCGCGCTCGACCGGTTCTCGCAGGACCTGACGGTGAAGGCGAGATCGGGCGCGATGGACCCGATCCTCGGCCGCGACGACGAGATCCGCCAGGTCATCGACGTGCTGATGCGCCGGCGCCAGAACAACCCGATCCTCACCGGCGAAGCCGGCGTCGGCAAGACCGCGATCGCCGAGGGCTTCGCCCAGCGCATCGCGTCTGGCGACGTGCCGCCGCCCCTGCGCGGCGTCCGCGTCTGCGCGCTCGACATCGGCCTGATGCAGGCCGGGGCGTCGATGAAGGGCGAGTTCGAGCAGAGGCTGCGCTCGGTCATCGACGAGGTGCAATCCTCGCCGACGCCGGTGATCCTGTTCATCGACGAGGCGCACACGCTGATCGGGGCCGGCGGCGCAGCCGGCACGGGCGACGCGGCCAACCTGCTGAAGCCGGCGCTGGCGCGCGGCACGCTGCGCACCATCGCGGCGACGACCTGGTCGGAGTACCGGCAGTATTTCGAGAAGGACCCGGCGCTGACCCGGCGCTTCCAGCCGGTCAATATCGACGAGCCCGATGTGGCCCGCTGCTGCACCATGCTGCGCGGCCTGATCGCGCCGATGGAGAAGCATCACAAGGTGCGCATCTCGGACGCGGCGATCGTCGCCGCCGTCCAGCTTTCGCATCGCTACATCCCGGCGAGGCAACTGCCCGACAAGGCGGTCAGCCTGCTCGACACGGCCTGCGCCCGCGTCGCGATCAGCCAGAGCGCGACGCCGGCCGCGATCGAGGATGCGCGCGTCGCCATCGCGGCGCTGGAGCAGGAGAAGGCCGCCCTCGTCGCCGACCAGGATCTCGGCAGCGCGACCGATGCGCGGCTGGCCGAGATCGATACGGAGACCGCCGGGCGCGCCGCGAAGCTGGCGGTGCTGGAGGCGGCGTGGGCGAGCGAGCTAGCCCTCGTCGGGGAGATCAAGGCGCTGCGCCTGCAACTCGGCGAGAAGCCGGCCGCCGCCGGCCCAGACGTCGAGGCGGAGGCAACGGCAGAGGCAGCCGCCGACAGCGCTGACCTATCCGCCGAGCCGGCTACTGAATTGCCGCCGCCTGTCGATCCCGCCGCCGCCCGCGCCACGCTCGGCGAGAAATTCGCGGCGCTCAACGACATCGATCCGGCCGCCCGGATGATCTACGCCCATGTCGACGAGCAATCCGTCGCCTCGGTCGTCTCCGACTGGACCGGCATCCCGGTCGGCCGGATGGTCAAGGACGAGATCGAGACGGTGCTCAACCTCGCCGCCACGCTGAACAGGCGAGTCGTCGGCCAAGGCCACGGCATCGCGATGATCGCCAGGCGCATCGAGACCAACCGCGCCAAGCTCGACAACCCCAACAAGCCGATCGGCGTGTTCATGCTGTGCGGCCCCTCCGGCGTCGGCAAGACCGAGACGGCGCTGGCGCTTGCCGAGCAGCTCTATGGCGGCGAGCAAAACGTCATCACCATCAACATGAGCGAGTTCCAGGAGGCCCATACCGTCTCGACGCTGAAGGGCGCGCCGCCCGGCTATGTCGGCTATGGCGAAGGCGGCCGTCTGACCGAGGCGGTGCGGCGCAAGCCCTATTCCGTGGTGCTGCTGGACGAGGTCGAGAAGGCCCATCCGGACGTGCACGAGCTGTTCTTCCAGGTCTTCGACAAGGGCGTGATGGAGGACGGCACCGGCCGCCGGATCGACTTCAAGAACACGCTGATCATCCTGACCTCGAATGTCGGCACCGACGAGATCATGCGCATGGCCGGCGATCCGGCGGCGCGGCCCGACACCGAGGCGCTCGCCGTCGCCCTGCGGCCGGCCTTGCTCAAGGTGTTTCCGCCGGCGCTGATCGGCCGCCTCGTGCCGATCCCGTATTACCCGCTCTCGCCCGACATGCTCGGCGGCATCGTCCGCCTGCAGCTCGACCGCATCGGCAAGCGCGTGCGCGACAATCACGGCGCGGCGTTCCGCTATGACGACGCGGTGGTCGAGCACATCGTCGCGCAGTGCAACGACCCCGATTCCGGCGGCCGCATGATCGACAACATCATCACCAACTCGATGCTGCCGGCGCTGTCACGGCAGATCCTCAACCTGCAGATAGACAAGAAGCCGCTGTCGCAGGCGTGCGTCAGCGTGGAGAACGGCGAGTTCCGCTACGCCTGTGTCTGACCGCGCCTGATCTCGTCCTGATCTGCGCCCATGTCTATGCCCATGCCCATGCCCATGCCTATTCCAGGCGGCCGGCGCCCGCCGGCGGAAGCAGTTCAGGAGACGGGGCAGATGGAAATCAATTGTCTGGCTTGCGCCAGGGACGGAGGCTGTTTCGAGGCGACCGCGATCGATGACGTCGTGATCCTCAGGATCAGCGGCTCGGTCGGCGCCGGCGGGATGAACAAGACGCCGGACGTCAGCATCATCCAGAAGGCGCTGAACGACATTTCCGCCGAGGACGGCGGCGCCGCCGCGGCCCCGCTGAAGGTGGATGGCATCGCCGGCACGCTGACGCGATCGGCGATCACGCGGTATCAGCAGAAGAACGTCACCATCATCGACGGGCGCGTCGATCCCAACGGGCCGACGATCCGCGCGATGAACGAGAGCCTCGGAGGCGGCGGCGTCGACATCGTCGCCGCAGGCTCGGGCGCCGGCGTGGCGAAGGGCGGCAAGTCGCCGTTCCAGCCGCTCGATCCCAAGGTCGTGACGAAGATCGTCGGACTGCTCGCGAAGATCCGGGTGGTGATCCGGGCCGCCAATTTTCAGCTCGACCTGGCGTCGCCATTCATCGGCACGAAGAAGATCGTGAAGCCGACCGGACCCTTCCAGGCGCCGGCGCGACTGGCGCTCAACCTGCTCGACGCGGTTTTCGACCTCGGAAAGCTCAGCAATCCGAGCCCGTCCTTCCACAATATCCGTACGGCGTACAAAAACATGGATGTGGCGCTGAACCGCAGCTTCGAGACCGATCCGCTGATCGCGCCGATCCTGTTCGTCCCCAACAAGTTCGTGGTGATGGAGACGAAGGCCGCAGCCTACACATCGGCAGGGGGCGCCTTCCTCAGTTCCAAGGCGAGGCTCAAGAAGCTCGGCGTGCCGGCCGACCGGATCTATCTCTGCAACAACCTGCTCAATGAGAGCGAGATCCACCAGGTCTCCGTCGCCGTGCACGAACTGGCGCATTTCGTCAGCGGCAGGCCCTTCCTGATCGACGATCAGGTCAAGACGGGTCGGATGCTGAACTCGGCTTCCAAGCCCAGCTTCGACGCCTTGAAACCCGAGCAGAAGATCCGCAGCGCCGAACACTATGCCTTCTTCGCTGTCCTGGCGGGTTTCCGTCGCCTGGATTAGGCCGGCCTGGACGGGCGCCGTCGGGCTCCTTTCGGAGCGAAGTCGGGAAAGGCGCGATCTGCATCCGGCGGCATGGCGCGGGGACCGTCGCGGCCAAGGCTGGATTGCATTATGATGGGCGTCTGACGCGTCTCCCGCCAGGTCGCAGCGGCGTTATGGAGCGAAGGTAGGCATGCAGCCCGTTCGTCTGAAGAGCCGGCCCGGCGCCGCGCCGCGCCCGGACGGAGCCGTGACCGGCGGCGAGCCGATCTCGGCGCCGGCCGCGCGCCGGCCGCCGCCTCGGCGGCGGCTCGCGCCCGGCCTGCTGGCGCTCCTGGCCCTTGCCGGGCTGGCCTGGGGGGCGGTCGCGACCTGGCTGCTCGTGGCCGAGAAGGACATGGTCGCGGCCTTGCGGCAGGAGCAGGCCTTCCTCCAGGCGAGCTACGACGAACGGGTGCGCGTCTGGCAGCGCCGGCTCGTCGGCGCGATCCTGACGCAAGGGGCGCAGGGAACGCAGCCCGCGGTCCAGGAGGGCGCTCAGGACCAGCTCACGGACCTGATCACCCGGCAGGTCGAGCTCGAAGCCCGCCAGACCGTTCTGGGAACCCTGGCCGGGCAGGCGCTGGCGCCGGTTCTGCCGGGTCGGGGCGCGCAGTCGCCGGCGGGCGCGAACCAGTTCGCCGCCATCGCGCCGGCCAACATCCTGGACCGCGTCGATCCCGCGCTGGCGGCCCAGCAGCGCCGCCAGACGGCCGCGACGCTGCGCGCCGGCGAAACCATGCCGCTGGCGGAACGGATCGCGCTGCTGGCGGCCTCGCTCGACCGCGTCGAAGGTCATCAGACACAGCATGTCTCGCTGCTCGGCGCCGGGCTCGTCGCCCGCGTGCAGCAGGTCAAGGCCGTGCTCGGCGAACTCGGGCTGGACGTCGCCAAAGTGAAGCTGCCGCCGGCCCGGCAGGCGGCGGGCGGTCCGCTGATCCCGCTTTCGGTGGCGCTGCGGCCCGGCGGCTTCGAACACCGGCTCCTCCAGCTCAACGAAGCCCGGGCGGTCTATGGCCGCTGGCGGGACCTGGCGACGATCGTGCCGATGCAGCGGCCGCTCGACGGCGACGACAGCACGACGAGTAATTTCGGCCCGCGCTCGGACCCCTTCACCGGCGCCACGGCGATGCATTCCGGCATGGATTTCAGGGCCGAGACCGGCACGCCGATCCGGGCGGGCGGCGCCGGGAAGGTGCTGCGCGCCGAGGTCGCCGGCGGCTACGGCAACCTCGTCGAGATCGACCATGGCAACGGGCTGACGACGCGCTACGGCCATCTCAGCGCCTTCGACGTCAAGGTCGGCGACATCGTCGCAGCCGGCGCCGTCATCGGCCGGGCGGGCTCGACCGGCCGCTCGACCGGGCCGCATCTGCATTACGAGACGCGCCATGACGACAAGCCGCTGAACCCGCTCAAGTTCATCCAGGCGGGCGAGCGACTGGCGCGATAAGGCGTTCGGACTGGCCCCGGGGAGCCCGGCATTTCCCGGTTGACGATTCCGCCCGGCTTGAAACAAATCGCGATCCACGGCGCGACGCGCCGGTTCGCTTCGCCGGCGGCTGCGACAGGCTGTCGGGCAGGACCTCGCGAGCGCGGCGCCAGTCTGTCGATCTCGAGCCGGATATGAACGCGTGATCCTTCCCGACCTCCGCGATCACGAGCGCCTCCGCGCCGCATTCCGCTGGGAGATTCCGGCGCGCTACAACATCGCCGCCGATATCTGCGACCGCTGGGCGGCGCGCGAGCCCGACCGCACCGCGATCATCGCCGTCAGCCAGGACTGGCGCGTCACGCCGGTCAGCTTCGGGCGGCTGCGCGATCGCTCCAGCCGGCTCGCCAACGCCCTGCGCGCGCGCGGCGTCTCGCGCGGCGACCGGGTCGCGATCCTGCTGCCTCAGGGCGAGGCGGTGCTGGCCGCGCATCTCGCAGCCTACCGGATGGGCGCGATCGCGGTGCCGCTCGCGGCGCTGTTCGGCGTCGATGCGCTGGCCTACCGCCTCGGTGATTCCGGCGCGAAGGCGCTGGTCACAAACGCCGCCGGCCTCGCCAAGCTCCGCCAGATCGCTGCGGTCCCCGCCGCGCTCGAATGCGTCGTCTAGACGGACGGCGCGGAGGCCGGCGCGGAGGATTACGAGCGCCTGCTCGCCGAGGCGAGCTCCGATTTCGCCCCCGTCGAGACCGGCCCGGACGATCCGGCGCTGATGATCTACACCTCGGGCACGACCGGGAACCCGAAGGGCGCGCTGCACGGCCACCGCGTCCTGCCGGGACATCTGCCCGGCGTGCAGACGCCACACGAGTTCATGCCGCAGGCCGGCGACCTCGCCTGGACCCCGGCCGACTGGGCCTGGGCCGGCGGGCTGCTCAACATGCTGCTGCCGGCGCTGCATTTCGGCGTGCCCGTGGTGGCGCGGCCGGTGACGCGGTTCGAGCCGGAGGAGGCCTTCAGGCTGATGGCGGAGATGGGCGTGCGCAACGCCTTCGTGCCGCCGACAGCGCTGCGGATGCTGCGCGGCGTCGAGGAGCCGCGCCGGCGTTTTCGCCTGAACCTGCGCACCGTCGCGGCCGCCGGCGAGACGCTCGGGGCCGAGACGCTGGCCTGGGGCCGCGAGGCCCTCGGGCTCACCATCAACGAGGCCTATGGCCAGACCGAGTGCAACCTCGTGCTCGCCTCCTGCGCCGCGATCGGGGTGAGCCGGCCGGGCTTCATCGGCAAGGCGGTGCCGGGCCATGAGGTTGCGGTCGTGCGGCCGGACGGCTCTCCCTGCGCCGCCGGCGAGGAGGGCCAGATCGCGGTGCGCCGGCCCGACCCGGTGATGTTCCTCGGCTACTGGCGCAATCCGCAGGCGACGGCGGCCAAGTTCGTCGGCGACTGGATGCTGACCGGCGATCAGGCGCTGGCCGACAGCGACGGCTATGTCCGCTTCGTCGGACGCGACGACGACGTCATCACCTCGGCGGGTTATCGCATCGGCCCAGGCGAGATCGAGGACTGCCTGCTGAAGCACCCCGCCGTCGCGCTGGCCGCCGTGGTCGGCAAGCCGGACGCGCTGCGCACCGAGATCGTCAAGGCTTTCATCGTGCTCAGGGCGGGCCATGCGCCGTCTCCCGCCCTCGTCGATGAGCTGCAGGCCTTCGTCCGGCGGCGGCTGTCGGCGCATGAATACCCGCGCGAGATCGCCTTCCGCGACGAACTGCCGCTGACCACGACGGGCAAGATCATCCGGCGGCTCTTGCGTCAGGAAGCCTGATCCCGGCGAGCCGGAGGCCGGCGCGCCGCAGCGCGCCGCCGGCGCGGGCGGCGATGTCGCGCGGGCGCAGGGCGACCGTGGGCTGCAGACACAATTCGCCGATGGCCGCGTCGTCGAGCCCGCAGGCCGGCTTGCCGCCGCGGCGCAGGATCGGCCGGTTCGGCTGGGCCTGACGCATCAGCGCCAGCAGCAGGCGGGAGGGCTCGAACGGTGCGAAGGCTTCGTCCTGCGTCTCTGCATAGAGCCAGCCGCGCTGCGCCTTGCCGATGACGATGGCGCCGGCGATCGGCCGCTCGCTGAGCATGAGCAGCCCGACGCGGCATTGCCTGGTGAGCGCCAGGCTGCGCGTCATGGCGCGCAGGAACCCTGCCTCGCGCGTGTCCTGGAGGATGGCCAGTCCCGCGCGCGCGCCGGGGCCGGACGCCTCCATCGCCAGCACGATCTCGACCGCGTCGCGCACGGCCATCCGCGCCCCGGCCTCGACCAGGGTGATCCTGCCCTGCCGCGCCAGCGCCTGACGCAGGCTGGCGATCTCGTCAGGATCGAAGGCGCGCACCGGCAGCGGGATGGCATGGGCCGGCGGGCGCAGGGTCGCCGACAGATGGAGCGTCTCGCCGGCCCGCAGCGCGGCCTTCACGGTCGGGCCGGCGAGGTCGATCTCGCGCAGGAGGAGACCGCGGCCCCCGGCCTCGACGCCCTGGCGCAGGCTCAGCATCGCCTCGAGAACGGGCTGCGCCATGTCCCGGTCGAGCAACGGCGCGCCGTTGAAGATGCGCGGATCGCAGAAGCCGCTCAGCGCATCGACGCCGAAGAGGCGGTTGCGTGGATGGCACGGGGCGAGGCCGACGAGGCGTCGCGGCTCGCCCTGCCAGGCGAGAATCACGCCGGCGTGGCGGAAGGCGACGAGGTGCTGGGCGGCGGCGAGAGCGAAATCCGGCTCCCAGAACGGATTGGCCTCCAGCGCCCGCGCGGCGAGGGCGCTCCAGGCGTCGCGGATGCCGGCGCAGGCGGTGAGCGCGCGAACCTCCAGGTCGATCCGACCCTGATCTGGAAGCGGCCGCCGGTCCGCCGCTGGCCGGCCCGCGGACCTTCGCCGCACGGCAATGACTGAATTCATGACATCCCGCCTCTGCTGCGCTGGACCGCTCCGACGCAGACCTGTGCCGGATTGGCCGGTTCAGGGGCGCGTGGCGGTCGCGTGCACGGCAGGTTTCAAGAACGGGGCCAGCGGCGAGGCGTCTGGTCTCAGGCCCGCGCCTGCCCGGGCGCGCCCAGAAACGCGTCCCAGAGCCGCCGCACATGGGCGGCCTCGATGTCCTTGACGATCAGCACGAGGCGCGAGCGCCGGTCGGCGTCGGGCCAGGCGTCGAGCACGACCGGCGGATGCAGGATCTGCTGGACCGCGTGCACCAGCAAGGGCCGTTCGGGATGCTCGGCCAGGGCGACGAGGCCTTTCAGACGCAGCAGTCTCGAGCCGTGGGTGGAACGCAGCAGCGCCCAGAACAGATCGAAGCTCGCCAACGCGACCGGCGTCTCGGCCGTCAGCGTGAAGGCTCGGATCGCGGCGTCGTGGCGGTTGACGTCGTGGCGATGGGTTTCATGGGCATGCTCGTGGTGGTGATGGCCATGATCGTGGCCGGCATGATCGTGTCCGCCGTGCCCGTGGCCGTCATGATGGCGGTGGCACGCCTCCCGCCCGGCCAGCGCCTCATGGGCGAGCCATTGCGCGATTTCGGCCGGGCGCGCCGCGAGATCGTAAAGCCCCGCGCCGAGCAGCGCGCCGACCGGAGCATCGGGCGCGAACAGCGGAACCCCGGGGTTGAGGCCGTCGAGCCTGCCCCGCAGCGCCGTCACGCCGTCGCCCTCGGCGGCGAGATCGGTCTTGGACACGACCAGCCGGTCGGCGGCGATCGCCTGCTTGCGCGCCTCCTCATGCGCGTCGAGCGTCGCCATGCCGTTGACGGCGTCGACCACCGTGACGACGCCGTCGAGCCGGAAGCGCATGGCGAGATAGGGGTGGTTGATCAGCACGTTGAGGATCGGCGCCGGATCGGCGAGGCCGGTGGTCTCGATGACGACCCGGTCGAACGGCGTGATCCGGCCGTTGTCGTGGCGGCGCAGCAGGTCCTCGAGCGTGACGATGAGGTCGTCGCGGATCGTGCAGCACAGGCAGCCGGAGGCGAGCAGGATCATGCTCTCTTCGACGCCCTCGACCATCAGGTGATCGAGCCCGATCTCGCCGAATTCGTTGACGATCACGACGGTGCGCGACAGCGCATCGTCCCGGAGCAGGCGGTTGAGCAGCGTCGTCTTGCCGGCGCCGAGAAAACCGGTCAGCAGCGTCAGCGGGATCGGCGCGGGCCTCGCCGTGGGTCTCGCCTGTTCGCCGCTCATGTTTCGCCAGCCAGCCCTGCGGCGGAGGCGTCAGCGCGCCCGCCTCTGTTCCAGGACTACATTGGCGACGATGGCGCAGACGACAAGCCCGCCGCCGCCATATTGCAGCGCCTGAACCCGCTCCCCCAGCACCAGCGCGGCGATCGCGACGGCGAAGACGGGCTCGGCGCAGAAGGCGAGCCCCGCCGGGGCGGGCGCGATGCGGGCTAGCGCAAGGACCTGCAGCAGGAAGCCGACCAGGTAGCCGCCGATCGTCACGGCCGCGGCGAGAGGCGCCAGCGCCAGCGCGCCGGGCGGCAGGAAACCCGCCGTCAGCCACAGGATCACGGCCGTGACCGGCAGGATCAGCAGATGCGACCAGAACAGCTTGGGCGCGAGCGGCGTCTCCGCGCAGGCCGACGCCGCGAAGAACTGCGCGGCGGCGAAGACGCTGGCGGCCATGGCGAGCGCCAGACCGCGCCAGTCGAGCCCGTGCAGCGCCGGACCGACCACGAGCGCGACCCCGATGAAGGCCGCCACGGCGACGGCCAGCCGATCGAGACTGAAGCGCGCCGGCGTCAGCATGGGCTCCGCCAGCACGATCAGGATCGGAAACGTGTAGAACACCACGGCCGCGACCGCGACCGGCAGATACGCCACCGACGAGAGGTAGGCCGAGCCGACCAGCGCGCTGGCGACGCCGAAAGCGATCAGCGGTCGAATCTGGCTTCGCGCGACGGCCAGCCCGGCTCGCCAGACCAGCGCCGCGACGCAAACCAGCGCGAGCATGGCGAAGACGCGGTAGAAGACGAGAAGCGGCCCCGACAGCCCGGCCTGGCCGGCGATCTGCGCGCTGACGATGTTGGTTCCGAAGGCCGCGGCCGAGGCGAACGCCAGTGCGACGCCGTGACCCCGCGCCGCGCGGGCGGGTCCGGCGGTCAAGGCCGCGTCACGACGCGTCGGCGTTCGTCGAACTGCCCCGGCCGGCCGCGGCCGGACGCCGCGCCCGCGGCTGCGAGGCCTGGGGGGCGGGCTTCGCCTTGGGCTTGGTCGGCGCGCTCCTGACGGCGGCCGGCTTCGTCGAATTCGGCTTGGCGGCCGCGCGCGCCGGAGGCCGGATGCCGGCAGCGGCGCCCGGCCGCAGGCTTGTCGCGGTCGCCGCGCCGGGCTGGATCGCGCCTTGCAGCTTCAGGGGTCCTGAACGGAAGGCGTCGCTCGGCGGCGCCGGATCGGCGGCTGGCGCGAAGGCCGTCGTCGCGCCTGGAATGGCGCCGTTGCCGGACGGGGTGCGGCTCGCCGGCAGGCCCGCGAGCCCGGCCGCCACCGGAGCGCCGGGCGTGATCGCGGGCTTCTCGCCGCGCGCCACCTGGCTGTCCGGCGGCGTCGCGACATTGGCGGCGAGCGGAGCCCTGTCGGAGCCGGGCGTGCGCCCGAAGGCGACCGGGACCGGCACGAAATCGGCTCGTGGACCGAGTGTGATCCGGCCGGACGGCGAGCGCGTCAGGAGCTCGCCTGTGAGCGGAGACTGCGACGCCGACGCGGCGAACCTGCCGGACGCGCCATCCTCGTTGCCGCCGATGCCGCCGATGGCGCTGTGCGAGATCGGCCCGGCCGTATCGACGTCGTCGGCCAGTGCGCCGCCGCCGCGCCTGACCGAATCGCAAATGCTGTAGGCCCGGCCGCCGACGCCCGATGGCAGGCTTTCGACCGTGGAGCCGAAGCTGCCCCACTGCGCGAAGCCCGCGTCGAGCAGTTGCGCCGCCTTCACGGTGCGCTCGGAGCCAGAAACCGCGCCGAGCACGACGGCGATCAGGGTGCGGCCATTGCGCGTCGCCGTTGCGACGACGTTGAAGCCGGAGGCGCAGACGAAGCCGGTCTTGAAGCCGTTGACGCCGTGATAGCGGCCGACGAGGCCGTTGGTGTTGCGCAGCGTCTGCTTGCCGAGCTGCACCGCGCCGGTGTTCCAGTAATCCGAATAATCCGGGAACTCGCGCATCATCGCCAGGGCGAGCACCGCCAGATCGCGCGCGCTGACCTGCTGGTCGGGATGGTGCCAGCCGTTGGGATTGGTGAAATTGGTGTCGCGCATGCCGAGCCGGCGCGCCTCGGCGTTCATCATGCCGACGAAGGTTTCGACATCGCCGCCGACGCCCTCGGCGATGACATAGGCGATGTCGTTGGCCGACTTCACCATCATGATGCGCAGGGCGTTGTCGAGCGTGATCTCCTGGCCGGCGCGGATATAGACCTTGACCCGCGGCTGGCTCGCGGCGCGTTTCGAGGCCGGAATCGCCGTCTCCAGCCCGATGCGTCCGCTGCGCACCGCCTTCAGCGCCAGATAGGCCGTCATCATCTTGGTGGTCGAGGCCGGATGCCAGGCCTGCGACGCATTCTCCGCCGACAGCACCGCGCCGCTGGAGGCGTCGACGACGAGGCTGGCGCCCGCGAGGGCCGGCCCGCCGCCGGCGAGAACGGCGGCGAGGCAGACTGAGGATAAGCGGAATCGGAGCATCGGCTGGTCTGGACCCTGACTGGACTGGCTGCGGGCGAGAGCTTGAACCCAACGCGTGCGGCAATTTCGAGACAGCGTCGCGACGACGCGGATTGCAGTCCCGAAGACCGCCACCCCGCGCATACCTACCCTCCACGGAGCGATTTGCCTAGTCGCGGGCTTGGGTTCAAATGCCGGCGCAGGCGCCTTGTCCCCCATTCGCTCCCTCGCCTGCGCGATCGGGGCCGCCGCGTGAACCTCGTCCTGCTCTGGATTCCCGCCACGATCGCAGCCTCGCTGCTGCAGACGGCGCGCAACCTGACACAGCGCTCGCTGACCGACGCCATCGGCGTCGTCGGCGCGACGCAGGTGCGGTTCCTTTACGGATTGCCTTTCGCGCTGGTTTTCCTCGCCGTCATCTGCCTCGTCGGCGGGCGCGCGCCGCCGATGGCGGACGGCCGGACGCTGCTGTTCGTGCTCTGGGGATCGGTGACGCAGATCGCGGCGACGGGGCTGATGCTCGCGGCGATGCGCGAACGCTCCTTCGCCGTCACCACCGCCTACACCAAGACCGAGCCGGTGCAGGTCGCGATCTTCGGGGCGCTGCTGCTCGGCGACGCGCTGAGCCCGCTGAAATTCGCGGCGATCGCGGTCGCCACTGCCGGCGTCGTCGTCATGTCCTGGCGGAGCGGGGATCGTGCGGGGGCGGCGGTGCTGCGGCCGGCGGTGCTCGGCATCGCCGCCGGCGCCTGCTTCGCCCTATCGGCCGTCGGTTTCCGGGCCGCGATCCTCGCCTTCCCGGATGGCGATTTCTTGATCCGCGCCACATCGGCGCTGACCCTGGGGCTGGCCTGCAGCACGGCGATCCTGGTCTGCTACATGCTCGCGGCCGATCGCGGGGCGCTGCTCGCCTCGCTGGCGAACTGGCGGCGCTCGCTCGCAGCCGGCTTTCTCGGCGCGGCCGCCTCGCAATTCTGGTTCATCGGATTCGCGCTGACCAGCGCCGCCAATGTCCGCACGCTCGGTCTGCTGGAGGTGCCGCTGGCGCAGATCGCCTCACGGCGCATCTTCGCCGAAGGCACGAGCGGGCGAGAGATCGTCGGAATGGCGATGATCGTGGGCGGAGTCGGCGCCCTTCTGGCCTTGACGGTATAGGCCGTCTCCGGCCGGCGGCGGCCTCATTCGCCCCAGCTCTCGGCCTCGTCGCGACGCGCTTCCCATTTCTCGATCGCCTCGACGAGGCCGATCAGTTCGGCCTCCTCCTCGGAACCCTGCGGCGGATTGCCGAGCTCGGCGACGCGCTGGAGCGCACGGTCGTGATCGTCCTCGCAGCGCACGATCGGCTTTTTGGGTTCGGTCATGTCGATCCTCACGGGGTCATCCGGCCGCCCCGGATGCGATCGTCCATCGTCGTTTCGTCGGTCGGGAGGCGATCGTCGCTTCTCTCCGGCGTCGATGGCCATGGATGCGCGAATTTCGACAGGCGACCCTCGACCACCGGCATCGTCGCCTCGCCTGCGACCGCTCTCAAGGACCGTAGGCGGATATGCCGCAAATTTGATCCTGTGGCCGACGCCGCCCGGGCGATCCGCGCCCTACAGGTCGGCCACCGAGACTCCCAGTTTGCGCTTCAGCTGCTCGCGATTCATGCAGGAGACGTCATAGGTCACTTGCCGGCCTCTGAACCCCGGGCGCTGCGCGAAATCCCGGGTCATCGCGGCGGTGACGGCGTCGATGCGGGCCTCGCAGGCATCAGCGTTGGTGAAGTCCATCTCGCTGAGGCGGACGGCCGTGCAGGTCGGTTCGCCGGCGACGCAGGCGAGGATGACCATCGTGAACATGTCCATGCCGTTCCCCTTCGCCGGACTGGATCGCGAGACGAGACGCCCATCTCCAGACTGCGCCGGGATGGTTAGCCGGAGGTTAACGGACGCGCCTGGCGGCGAGGCTCAGCATTTGTAGATCGTCCCGGTCGATTCCGGCCCGGTCCAGCGCAGGGAGGCGACCGGGGTCAGGACATGCGTGCCGCCAGCGTCGGCCGCGAGAATCTTGAACCTCGCGACGAGGGCGTCGCGCTGCCGGTCGAGCAGGAGGCCCTGGCCGAAGCCGAGCCCGCCATCGACGAGGCCGAGGCTCGTGCAGCTTTCGATGACGACCTTGTTCTCGGTCACCACCACCATGTTCGAGCGCGAGGTCGGAATCGAGCAGGCGGTGAGGGCGCAGGCGGCGAGGATGCCTGTCGCCGTCGGGACGATCAGGCGCGCAGGCCTGGCGAGGGGCGTCCCGATCGGCGCGGGGGCCGGCTTGTCCACGGATCGTCGCGATGTCATGGCGCCCCGCAATGGCGCCGCTCAGGAATCGCGCGCCAGCGCGTCGGCGGCGGCCTGAAATCCACGAAACGAGAAGGTCAGAATCACCTGCCGGTTCGCCGCATCGACCAGGCGAAGCTGGCCGGTTTCGCCATGGCCGCGCCAGCGCTTCAGCAGATCCTCGCTCATCGTGACCTCGGCGAAACAGCCGCCTGGCGTGCAGCGCCTGTAGGGCGCAAGCACGCCCTCGTCCTTTTCGCCGAGCGCCACGCGCGCGCCGGAATCGGGGCCGAGAGCGATGTTCGGCACAACTTGAACGACGAGCTTGTAGGGCTCGTTGCGCTGCGGCCGTCCGACGGCGATCAGCGCGATCGGTCCGCGCTGCCCCTGGACTTCCAGAGCCTGCACGATCTCGCAGACGCGGGCGGCGCCGACCGCCTGCTGACAGCGATGCGTCCAGTCGCCATAGCTCGCGGTGGTGTTGTCCGGCTGGGCCAGAGCCGGCGCGGCGGCAGCAGGCGGAGCGCTGGCCGGTCGCTGCGCCTGCGCCAGAACGGGGGACGCGACGACCAATGCCAGCAGCGCGAGGGCGCTCGGGGTCTTGATCACGTTGAGACTCCAGTGCAGCCATACTGCATTAGAAGCCGGCGACGATGAAGGCAAGCATCGGCGCCGCGCCGATGCGGGACGCGATCGAGACCGACCCGGGCGCTCACGGCCGCCAGCCGACATCCTCCGCCGGCGTCTCGTCGCGCGCGTCCTGCGCACGAGCCGCGCCGACCACCGAGAACAGCGCCCGCAGGGCCGCCTCGACGCCCTCGCCCGACGCCGAGGAGAGCACGACCGGCATGCGCTTGCAGGCGCGCTTCAGCCGCGCAACCTGCTCCTTGAGCAGTTCCGGCGAGAGCGCATCGACCTTGGACAGCGCCACGATCTCCGGCTTTTCCGCCAACCCCTCGCCGTAGGCCTCGAGCTCCTGACGCACGGTCTTGTACGCCTTGCCGGCATGCTCGCTGGTGCCCTCGACCAGATGCAGCAGCACGCGGCAGCGCTCGACATGGCCGAGGAACCGGTCGCCGAGGCCATGGCCCTCATGCGCGCCCTCGATCAGGCCCGGAATATCGGCCAGCACCATCTCGCGCCCGTCGACACGGACGACGCCGAGCCCGGGATGAAGCGTGGTGAACGGATAGTCCGCGATCTTCGGCTTCGCCGCCGTGACCGTCGCGAGGAAGGTCGACTTGCCGGCGTTGGGCAGGCCGACAAGCCCGGCGTCGGCGATGAGCTTGAGCCTGAGCCAGACCCAGCGCTCCTCGCCGGCGAGGCCCGGATTGGCGTGGCGCGGAGCCTGATTGGTCGCGGTCTTGAAATAGGCGTTGCCGAAGCCGCCATTGCCGCCCTTGCACAGCACGAAGCGCTGGCCCGGCTCGGTCATGTCGGCGACCAGCGTCTCGCCGTCCTCGTCGAAGATCTGGGTTCCGGGCGGGACTTTCAGCACCATCGCCGCGCCGTTGGCGCCGTGGCGGTCCTTGCCCATGCCGTGCCCGCCGATCCGCGCCTTGAAATGCTGCTGGAAGCGGAAGTCGATCAGCGTGTTGAGACCCTGCGCGCATTCGATCACGACATCGCCGCCGCGCCCGCCATCGCCGCCGTTGGGCCCGCCGAACTCGATGAATTTTTCACGGCGAAACGAGACGCAGCCCGCGCCGCCATCGCCCGCCTTGACGTAGATCTTGGCCTGATCGAGGAATTTCATGCCGCCTTCAGTAGTGATGACGAGGCGCGAGGGCAATGCGGCTCTCGCCGGCCCCCCTCGCGGGAAGAGCGGGAAACAGTCACGCCGCGAGCCTTGCGCCCGCCATCTCCTCGCGCAGCGCGTCGGCGAAGCGTCGCGCCGCCAGCCCCGGTCGCGGGCCGAGGATCAGCCCGACGGCGAGATCGGGCAGCGCCGGCAGACCCTCCTGCCCGCCCAGCCGGCGCAGGCTCGGCGGCACGGCGCTTTCGGTCAGGGCGGTGACGCAGAAGCCCGCCTCGACCGCCGAGAGCATGCCGGAGGTGTGCGAGCAGGAGAACACCAGCCGATGCTCCCTGCCGGCGGCGCGCAGCGCGGAGAGGATGCGCGGACGCGCCCGGCAGCCCTCCGAGAACAGCGCCAGCGGTAGCGTCTCCTGCAGTTCCGGCCGGTGGCCGCGCCCGGCGACCCAGACCATGGGCTCCCGCCGCAGCACCTCGCCGACCGGCCGGTCCGGGTCCTGGGTCACCACCGCGAGGTCGAACTCGCCCGCCGCCAGCGCCGGCTCGATGCGCCGCGACAGGTCGCAGTGCAGTTCCAGTTCGACCTTCGGGTTCTCCGCCGCGAAGCGCGCGATGAGCGGGCGCAGATAGGCGTCCATGTAGTCGTCGGGGATGCCGATGCGCAGCCGGCCCGAGGCGGCGTCGCCGGCGAGGTCGGCCAGCGCCTCGCGTTCGATCGCGAGCAGCCGGCGGGCGTGGCCGATCAGCCGCTCGCCGGCGGCGGTCGGCGTGACGCCGCGCCGCGAGCGCTCGAGCAACCGATGCCCCAGCTGGTTCTCCAGATCCTGGATGCGCACCGAGACCGCCGACTGCGTGCGCCCGAGGCGCTGGCTCGCGGCGGTGAAGCCGCCGGTCTCGGCGACCGCGACCAGCATGGCGAGCGCGGCGAGATCGAAATGGGGCATCGCCGATCCATCGGATTCGAGAATTGTTCAATCAGAATAATCCGTTTTTCCGATCGACGAAAGCGCCGTAGATGTCGTCCCGACGACGGTGACATCCGGCGCGGCGATCCCCGCTGGCGCGCTTATCCGTCCACCAGCCTCGCGAAAGCCTGCCGCCATGACCACCGCCGACCTCTCCGGTTCCCCGGCCGCGCCGCGCCCCGCCGCGCCCGCGCTCGCGATGTTCGTCGCGCTGCTCGCCGGCGCGACCTGCATCGGCTTTTCCGGCGTGTTCGTGCGATTCGCAGATGTCGGCCCGGCGGCGGCGGGATTCTGGCGCATGATCTTCGCATTGCCGGTGCTGGCCGCGTGGATGGCGCTGGAGCGGCGCAGGCCGGTCGCCGGGCCGGTGAGCGCGGGCGCCTTCTGGCCGATCGCGCTGGCCGGCCTCGCCTTCGGCTTCGACGTCGTGCTCTACAACGCCGCGCTCGGCTTCACGACCATCGCCAACGCGTCCCTGCTGGGCAATCTCTCGCCGGTCGTGGTCGTGCTCGGCGGCTGGCTGCTGCTCGGCGAGAAGCCGACGCGGCGCATCCTCGGCGCGCTGACGCTGGCGCTGGCCGGCGCGCTGATGCTGGTCGCGCCCAAGCTCGCCGGCGCGGGCGCCGGCGCGACCTCCGCCGACGGCCCGTTCGGCGACATGCTCGCGGTCGGTGCGGCCGTGGCCTACGCCGGCTACATCCTCGCCATCCGCCGCGCCCGCGCTTCGGCGGACGCCGGCCGCATCGCCCTGATTTCGAGCGCGCTCTGCGCCGCGTTCTGCCTCGTCGCCGCGCTGGCTCTCGGCGAGACGATCATGCCCGCCAGCCTCGCGGGCTGGCTCGCGGTGATCGCGCTCGGCCTCGTCTCGCATGCCTTGGGCCAGGGACTGATCACGCTGTCGCTCGGCAGCTACGGCGCGAGCGCGGCCTCGCTGGTGATGGTCTGGCCGGCGCTGGTGAGCGTGCTCGCCGCCTGGGCGATCTTCGGCGAGCAGCCTTCGCCCGCGCAGGCCTTCGGCGGCGTCGCCATTCTGGCCGCGGTTCTGCTGGTGCGCCGGGGCTAGAGCATGATGCCGGAAAGTGGGAACCGGTTTTCGGACGACATCATGCTCTGATGCACGGGTGAGTCAGGCGGGCTCGCAGATATCCAGAATGCAGAGCATGTAGATGCGGATCATGTCGAGATAGTCGGCGATGTCGACGCGTTCGTCCGGCATCGTGTTGTAGCGCCCGCCCGGGCCGCAGACGATCCCCTCCATGCCGAGCGCGGCGTAGAGATGGCCGGCGTCGGTGCCGAAGAAACAGGGCGGCGCGATCGCGCCCGTCGGCTGCGGGGCTCCGCGCACCGCTTCATAGGCCGCGTTGATCGTCGTGACGATGGCTGCGTCGCGCGCCACCTCGAAAGCCGGCATCGAACGGTGCCCCTCCTGCTTCTCGGTGCGGATGGTCGCCTTCAGGCCGGGGAAGCGCGCCTCCAGCGCGTCGAGCTCGCGGCGCATGTCGGCGACCGCGCCGGCTTCCGTCTGCCCCGGCGCATAGCGGCCCGAACCCTTGATCCTGGCGAAGTCGGCGACCTGCGGCGCACGCCACTCGTGCAGTTCCTTGCCGAGGGCGCCGTGGACGACGCCGACATGGACGCGATTGATCGCGCGGTGGGCCTCGCTGCGCGCGTCCGAGAAGGTCATCGCGTTGAGGCGTGGAACGAGGTCGCAGGCGGCGACGATGGCGTCCACCGCCTGCTCGCGCTTGGAGAGGTGGCGGGTGTCGCCGGTCAGCTCGATCACGAAGGTGAAGGCGCAGGCGTGCATGGTGATCGCCTGTAGATCGGTCGGCTCGGAGTTGATGAAGCAGTCGGCGCTCAGGCCTTGTGCGATCGCGGCGGCGGTGCCGACGCCGCCCTGCAATTCGCCGACCACATAGGTCAGAACCACGTCGCCCTTCAGCTTCACCCCGGCCGCCATCAGCGTCCTGACCGCGCAGAAATAGGCCGCGTCGCCCGCCTTCATGTTCGAGACGCCGATGCCGTAGATGAACCTGTCGTCGACCAGCCCGCCCCAGGGATCGACGGTCCAGCCCTCCGTCGCCGGGTTGGTGTCGAGATGGCCGTTGAAGAGCAGGCTCTTGCCGCCGCCGCCCGCGCCCCTCCAGCGGCCGATCGCGTTGACGCGCTCGCCGACGACCGGCTGGAGCTCGGCCTCCAGCCCGAGCGCCTGCATCTGTTCGCATATCCAGCCTGCGAGGACACGCTCGCCCTCGGTCTCCGAATAGCTCTTGTGGCGCGCCATGGCGCTGAGGAAATCGAGAGCGGCCTTCTCGTCGAGGCTGGCCAGAAGGGCGGCGCGATCCATCGTCAGGTCCTTGGCGTCAGGCTTGGGCGTCAGGCATGGACGGCCGGCGGCGCCGGCACGGCCTCGAGCAGCGAGCGGGTGTAGGGGTGGCGCGCGCCGCCGGCCGCGAGCTCGGCGACATCGATCAGCTCGACGAGGTCGCCGCGATACATCACGGCGATCCGATGGGCGATCTGGCGCACCAGGTTGAGGTCATGGGTGATGAACAAATAGGCGGTGCCGTGGAGGCGCTGCAGCTCGACCAGAAGCGCGATCACCGAGGCCTGCACCGAAACGTCGAGCGCCGAGGTGATCTCGTCGCAGATCACCAGTCGCGGCTTCGAGGCGAAGGCGCGCGCGATCGCGACGCGTTGCTTCTCGCCGCCGGACAGCTGATGCGGATAGCGCGAGGCATAGGATGCCGGCAGGCGCACCTGCTCGAGCAGCGCGCCGATCGCCGCCTTGTCCCGCCGCTGCTCGGGCTCGCCGTAGAGCGCAATTGGGCGCGACAGGATCTCGCTGATGCGCTGGCGCGGATTCAGCGAGGAATCAGGGTGCTGGAAGATGATCTGGACGTCGCGGCGATAGTCACGGTCCATGTCGGCCAGCCCGCCGATCCGGCGTCCGTCGAAGCGGATTTCGCCCTCGAACGGGTTGAGCCCGGTCAGGGCCCTCGCCAGCGTCGATTTGCCGGAGCCAGATTCGCCCACGATTCCGAGGATCTCGCCGGGCGCGATCGCGAGGCTGACCTCTTTGGCGCCGGTGAACTGGGTGTTCTCGCGGTTCAGCAGCGCGGCGAGGAAGGGCTTGCGGCCATATCGCACGCTGACCTTCTCGACCTCGACCAGCGCCGGCCCGGCCGCGCCCTCCGGCCGTGGCGGCGCCAGCCTCGCCTCCGGCCGCGGCACGGCCGAGAGCAGCATCTTCGTGTAGTCGTGCCGGGGCGCGGCGAAGACGTCGCCGACCGGCCCCTGCTCGACGATCTGGCCGCGATGGATCACCGCGACGCGCCCGGCGATCCGCGAGACCAGCGCCAGGTCGTGCGAGATGTAGAGCGAGGCGACGCCGGTCTGCGCCTGCAACTCGGCGAAGAGATCGAGAATCTGGCGCGCCGTGATCACGTCCAGCGCCGTCGTCGGCTCGTCGAACAGGATGCATTCCGGCTCGCAGGAGAAGGCGGTGGCGATGACGACGCGCTGCTTCTCGCCGCCCGAGGCCTCGTGCGGATAGCGCTTCATCATCGTGGCCGGCAGCTTGAGGCCGACGCGCGCCAGCGCCGCCTCGCCCTCGGCCCAGGCCTGTTTCCGGGTCAGGCCGCGATGGCGCACCAGCACCTCGGCCAGCTGCTCGCCGAGCGGCAGGGTCGGGTTCAACGATGTGCTCGGATCCTGGAAGACCATGCCGATGCGCCGGCCGCGAACAGCGTCGATCTCGGCCTTGCTCGCGCCGGTGAGTTGCGTGTCGCCGAGGCTGATCGCCCCGCCTTCCCTCGCGCCCGCCGGCAGATGACGCATGATCGCCCAGGCGAGCGAGGTCTTGCCGGAGCCGGATTCGCCGACGAGCCCGAGCACCTCGCCCTTCGCGACACGCAGCGTGACGGCGTCGAGCGCGCGGAAGAAGCCGCCCGGCGTGGCGTAGTCGAGGCAGTAGCCGTCGATTGCGAGCACCGGTGTCATCGCGACCTCATGCGCGCGGATTGAGCGCGTCGCGCAGGCCGTCGCCGAGCAGGTTGAATCCGATCGCCACGAGCGCGACGGCCAGGCTCGGCCACAGGATCATCCACGGGCTGAGATGCATGAAGCGGCGCGCCTCGGCGACCATCAGCCCCCATTCGGAGGCCGGCGGCTGCGCCCCCAGCCCGAGAAAGCTCAGCGTCGCGAACAGCATCACCGCGAAGGCGACGCGGATGGTCATCTCGACGATGATCGGCGCGACGACATTGGGCAGCATCTCGCGCCGGACGATGAAGGCGGCGCTCTCGCCGCGCGCGATCGCTGCATTGACATAGTCCTGCTTGCGCACGGACAGCGCCACCGAGCGCGTCACCCGCGCCATGCCGGGCGCGAAGGCGAGCGCGATCGCCAGAAGCGCGTTCAGGCTGCTCTTGCCGAGCAGGTTGACGATCAGCAGCGCCATCAGCAGGCTCGGGATCGACATCACCGCGTCGATGGTGCGCATGATCGCCTCGTCGGCGCGCCCGCCGAGATAGGCAGAGACGGTGCCGATCAGCGCACCGGCCAGCGAGCCGAGCGTCGTCGCGACCAGCGCCAGCATCACGGTCGCGCGGGCGCCGTGCAGCAGCCGGCTCAGGATATCGCGGCCATACTGGTCGGTGCCGAGCCAGAATTGTCCGCCCGGCGGCTTGTAGCGCTGCAGCGGCGCGAGGCTCTCGGGATTGTGGGGCGCGAGCGCGGGGCCGGCGAGCACGACGAGCGCGATCAGCGCGACGATACCGAGCCCGAGCGCGCCCTGCGGCGAGCGCAGCATGCGCCGGAGAATCTCAGTCATACTGGATCCTCCGGTCGAGCCAGGCATAAGCGATGTCGGCGAGGAAATTGGCGATGGCGTAGGTCGTCGCCATGATCAGCGCGCCGGCCTGGATCGAGGGCAGGTCACGGCTCTGGATGGCGACGATGAGCTGGCGGCCGATGCCGGGCAGGGCGAAGATCTCCTCGACGACGATGACCCCGCCGAGCAGGTAGCCGATGTCCAGAGCCACGATCGTGATCGTCGGCAGCAGCGCGTTGCGCAGGCCGTGCTTGAACAGCACCGCGCGGCCAGACAGGCCCTTCAGCCGGGCGGCGCGGATGTAGTCGGCATGGAGCACGTCGACGAGTTCGGAGCGGACCATGCGCGAGACATGCGCGATCAGGATGATCGAGACGGTCAGCACCGGCAGGGCGAGATGGCGCAGGCCCCGCCAGACATCCTCGCTGAGCGGCACATAGCCCGTCGCCGGCAGCCATTGCAGCCAATCCGCCAGCACCAGCACGAACAGCGTCGCGGTGACGAATTCCGGCAGCGAGACGCCGAGATAGGAGATCACGCTGACGACGAGGTCGGCCGCCTTGCCGCGCCGCACGGCGGCGACGATCCCCAGCGGCAGGGCCAGCGCCAGCATCAGCAGGATCGAGAGCAGGGCCAGCAGCAGCGAGCGCCCCAGCGCCTCGAACATCGCCGGACCGACCGGCTGGCTGGTGCGCATCGAGACGCCGAAATCGCCCTGCAGCAGGCCGGCCAGCCAGCGCAGATATTGCGACCAGACCGGCGCGTCGAGCC
>JAKFWE010000276.1 GCA_021732895.1 Allobosea sp.
GACGCCCCGGTCGATCCAGGTGCCGGCCTTCCAGGCGGCCAGCACGCCCAGCGGCACGGCGATGGCGACGGCGAGGATCAGCGTCAGCACCATCAGCGAGACGGTCGGCTCGATGCGCTGGGCGATCAGTTGGGTCACCGGCAGAGAGGTGAAGATCGACGTGCCGAGATCACCCTGCAGGACACGGAAGAACCATTCGCCGAAGCGCACGAGATAGGGCCGGTCGAGCCCCAGGCTCAGCCTGATCTTCTCGACATCGGCGGGCGAGGCCTGGTCGCCGGCGATGACGGCCGCCGGATCGCCCGGCGCGATGTAGAGCAGGGAGAAGACGAACAGCGCGACGAACCCCATGACGGGGATCGTCGTGATGATGCGTCTGACGATGAATGCGAACATGGGGCTACTGACTCTGAGAATGCCGGCCTTGCGTTGTCATTCCGGGGCTTCGCGCAGCGAAGAACCCGGAACCCACGACCGGGTGAGGCTTCGCTGTCGTGTTCCGTCCCGCCCGGTCTGGGTTCCGGGTTCAGGCCTGCGGCCCGCCCCGGAATGACAATGCCGACGTCACGCCTTGGCGACGCCCCAGAACACCGGGAACGGCCCGCTCTTCACACCGGAGACGTTCTTGCGCCAGGCCTGATAAGCCAGGAAGAAGCCCGTCGGCGCGAAAATGACGTCATCGGCGGCGGCCTTGTTGAGCTTGGCGATGATCGCCTTTTCCTCATCGAGGCTCTTGGCGTTGAACCAGTTCGTCACCTCCGCCTCGACGGCGGGGCTTTCGGGCCAGCCGAACCAGGCCTTGTCGCCATTGCCGCGGATCGCGGTGTAGGACGCCGGATTCACGCAGTCGGCCCCGGCGTGCCAGGTGTGGAACATGTTCCAGCCGCCCTGCCCGGGAGGGGTCTTCTGGGCGCGGCGCGCGCCGACCGTGCCCCAGTCGGTGGCGACGAAATCGACCGTCATGCCGATGCTCTTGAGCAGTTCGGCGGTGACGTCGCCCATCGCCTTGAGCACGGCGAGGTCCTGCGCCACCACGCAGGTCACCGGCTCGCCCTTGTAGCCGCCCTCGGCGAGCAGTTTCTTGGCCTCGGCGATGCTGCGCTTCTTGAGGGCGTCGCCGCCATTCTCGGTGTAGAGCGGCGTGCCCGGGGTGAAGTAGCCCGGCAACGCCTTCCACAGCGCGTTGTCGTCGCCGACGACGGCGCGCATGTAGTCTTCCTGGTTCAGCGCCGTCATCACCGCCTGACGCACCTTCACATTGTTGAAGGGCGGATGCAGGTGGTTCATGCGGAAGGCGCCGATGTTGCCGAGCGGATCGCCGATATCGACGTTGATGTTGGCGTTCCTCTTGAGGACGGGCACGAGATCCGAGAGCGGCGTCTCGAGCCAATCGACCTCGCCGTTCTGCAGCGCTGCGGCGGCGGTCGCGGCGTCGGGCATGATGATCCATTCGACGCGGTCCATCAGCATCCTCTTGCCGCCGGCCAGCCAGTCGGCAGGCTCGGAGCGCGGAACGTAATCGGCGAATTTCTCGAAGACGGCCTTCGCGCCGGGCACCCAGTCGGCGCGGACGAACTTCATCGGGCCAGAGCCGATGTATTCGGTGATCTGCTGGAACGGATCGGTCTTGGCGATGCGCTCGGGCATGATGAAGGAGCAGGGCGAATTGTTCTTGCCGAGCGCCAGCAGCATCTTCGGATAGGGCTGCTTCAGCGACCATTTGAACGTGCTGTCGTCGACCGCCACGAGTTCGTTCTGGATGGCGCGCAGCATCAGGCCCATCGGGTCGCGCGCCGACCAGCGGATCAAGCTGGCGACGACGTCTTTCGAGGTCACCGGCGAACCGTCATGAAACTTCTGGCCCGGACGCAGCTTGAACGTCCAGACCAGCCCGTCGGCCGACACCGTCTCGCTCTCGACCATCTGGCGCTGCGGCTGAAACTTCGAATCGATGCCGTAAAGCGTGTCCCAGACAAGAAGGCCGGCGTTGCGCACGACGTACTGCGTGCCCCAGATCGGATCGAAATTGGCGAGATTGGCCTGCGGCACGAAGCGCAGCGTCTTGGCCGCCGCGCCCTGCGACAGAGCCGGCATCGACAGCCCGCCGGAGGCTGCGAGGACGCCGGTCCCGGCGGCGGTTTTCAGGAATGTCCTGCGATCCAGTGTCTTGCGGTCCATGAAACGACTCTCCCCTGAAGCGGCAACCATCGAGCGGGCGACCTTGGCGCGAGTTTGGGCAGAAAATTCCGCCCTGACAACACGGCAATCCCCTCGCCCGACGTCGCCGGCGACTTTGCAGACTTCGTGCCAAACGGAACCGATCATCGGGGAACGACGGGAAAACCGCAATTCGCGCCGGGTTTCCGACAGGCTGCGCAGAAAACTGCCACGTGGGAGTCTAAATCGATTTGATCGGCGCTTCGACGCGCGCGAAGGGCCGCGCCGATTCAAATGCGGCCGCCGCACGCAGCACGAGCGCATCGGCGCCGAATGCGCCGACAAGCTGCAATCCGGCCGGCAATCCGGCCTTCGTCAGGCCGCAGGGCAGCGAGATCGCGGGCGCCTGGGTGATGTTGAAAGGGTAGGTGAAGGGGGTCCAGCGCGTCCAGTCGTCGCCATAGCGGCCATGCGCCGGCGTGTTCATGCCGACCGCGAAGGCCGGCAGCGGCAAAGTCGGCGTCAGCAGCAGATCGAAGCGTGCATGAAATTGCGCCATGTGATGGGCAAGCGCATTGCGCCGGTTGAGCAGCGCATCGACATAGGCCGCGCCGGGCACGCGCTCACCGGCCTGCGCGACCGCGACCAGGCCGGGATCCATCCGGGCGCGCTCGTTGGCCCCGATGGCGGCGAGCGCCAGCGCCGCGCCGGCCGACCAGATCGTCATCAGGGTCTCGATGGGATCGACGAAACCGGGATCGACCTCCTCGACGCTGGCGCCGAGATCGCGGAAGGCGAACGCCGCCTCGCGCGTCAGGGCCGCGATCTCGGGATCGACCGGCACGTCGCCGCCGAGACGTGGCGACCAGGCGAGGCGCAAGCCCTTCACGCCGCCCTTCAGCGCGGCGACGAAATCGGGCGGCTCGTCGATCATCGCGGTCATGTCGCGGTTGTCGGGCCGGCCGATCGCGTTCATCGCCAGCGCCGCATCCGCCACCGTGCGGGTCAGCGGGCCGAGATGGGCGAGGAAGCCCATGGTCGAGACCGGCCAGGCCGGGATGCGGCCATAGGTGGGCTTCAGGCCGACCACGCCGGTGAAGGCGGCGGGAATACGCACCGAGCCCGCCCCGTCCGTGCCGAGATGGATGCAGCCGAGATTGAGCGCCGCGCAGGACGCTGCCCCGGCCGAGGAGCCGCCCGGCCCCGTGGCCGTGTCCCAGGGGTTGCGGGTGATCCCCGACAAAGGCGAGTCGCCGACGCCCTTCCAGCCATATTCCGGCATCGTGGTCTTGCCGAGGAAGACGCAACCGGCCTCGCGCAGGCGGGCGGCGGCGGGCGCGTCGTCGGGAAAGGGCTTGTCGCTCGCCACCGCCGAGCCGCGCCGCAGCGGCCAGCCGGCGACGGCGATGTTGTCCTTGATGGTGACGGGGACGCCGTCGAGCGGGCCGAGCGCATCGCCCTTGCGATGGCGGGCCTCCGACGCCTGCGCCAGCGCGAGCGTGACCTCGCCATCGCGGACGACGAAGGCGTTGATCTCGGGCTCGAAGCGCTCGATGCGGGCGAGCGCGTCCTTCGCCACCTCGACCGGCGAAAGCTCGCGGCTGGCGAAGAGAGGGCCGAGTTCGGCGGCGGAAAGGGCGGCGATGGCGGTCATGGCGTGCTCCTGAACTGATGCTTTGAGGCGATGCCGTCTTTGCGAGCGCAGCGAAGCAATCCAGGGGTCCCGCACCGGCCTCTGGATCGCTTCGCTGCGCTCGCGAAGACGAAAGGCTGACCCTCACGCATTCGCCGCGCGCCAGGCCGCGCTGAGCAGCACGTTCGCGCCGGCGATCATGTCCCGGTCGGTCGAGAACTCCGCCGGGTTGTGCGAGAGGCCGCCGATGGAGGGGATGAAGACCATCGCGGTGGGGCAGATGCGCGACATCATCTGCGCGTCGTGGCCGGCCCCGGAGATCATGCGGCGGATCGGCAGGCCGAGTTCGGCCGCGCTCGCCTCCATGCCGGCGATCAGCTCTTCGGCGAAGGCGGTGGCCGGGAAGCGGGCGAGGTCGCGAAAGGAGATCGAGACGCCGTCGCGCTCCGACAGCTCGGCGCAGAACGCCCGCACGGCCGCCTCGGCCTCCGCGAGCGGCGCATCGAGCGGATTGCGCAGGTCGAGCGTCATCACCACCATCTCGGGCACCACGTTGACGTTGCCGGGCTGGACGCGGATGACGCCGGAATTGGCGAGCTGGCCGGGAATGCGCTTCGTCAGCGCGTTGGCGAAGACGTTGATGCGCGCCGCCGCCAACCCCGGATCCCGGCGATGAGCCATCGGCGTCGTGCCGGCATGGCTCGGCTTGCCCTTCAGCGTCAGTTCGAGCCAGCAGATCGCCTGGATGCCGGTGACGGCGCCGAGAACGCCGCCCGTCTCGCCGCCCTCGCTCTCCAGCACGGGCCCCTGCTCGATGTGCAGCTCCAGATAGGCGTGGGCCTTCAGGAAGCCCGGCTGCTCGGCGCCCTCATAGCCGATGCGCCGCAGCTCCTCACCCAGCAGCACGCCGTCCGCGTCCTTTTCGGCATGGGCGTGTGCGACGCTCATGCCGCCGGCCCAGACATAGTAGCCGAGCATGTCCGGGTGGAAACGCGCGCCCTCCTCGTTGGTGAAGGCGATCACCGCCATGTCGCGTTTCGGCGTCAGGCCGGCGTCCTTCAGCGCCGCCAGCACCTCGACGCCGGCGATGACGCCGAGCGCGCCGTCGAAGCGCCCGCCGGTGCCGACCGTGTCGATATGCGAGCCGAGGATGACCGCCGGCCCGTCCTGCTGACCTTTCAGGATGCCGACGATGTTGCCGATCGCGTCGATCTTCACGCTGAGGCCCAACGCCTGCATCTGCCCGACCAGCCAGTCGCGACCCTCCCTGTCTTCGTCGGAGAGCGCCAGCCTTCGGCAGCCGCCCTCCGGCGTCGCCCCGATCTTGGAGAGTTCGGCCAGGCGCGACACCAGCCGCGCGCCGTCGATCCGCAGGTTGGAACTCATTCGTCAGGTCTCCGGGACAGTCTCGTGGCAGGGCGCAGGATGCGGACGCATCAGCCGGCGAGCAAGCCCGGCGGATGCCGATCGACCCAGCCGGTGGCGATCTCATAGGCCTGCGCGACCTCGAGCAGCAGCCTCTCCGACTGGTTGGGGCCCCAGAGCTGCATGCCCATGGGAAGGCCGGCCGCGTTGAACCCCGCCGGCACGCTCATCGCGGGGCAGCCCGACATCGTCGCCGGGATCACCACTTCCATCCAGCGGTGGTAGGTGTCCATCATGCGCCCGGCGATCTGGCGCGGCCAATGCGTCTCGACGCTGAACGGAAACACCTGCGCGCTCGGCAGGACGAGGATGTCGTAGCGCGCGAACAGGCCGCGGACATGCTGGTACCAGGCCGAACGCAGGTTCGAGGCCTTCATCACCTCGAACGCCGACAGGTCCTTGCCCTGCTCGGCCTCCCAGAGCGCCTCGGGCTTCAGCAAGCCGCGTCGCGCCGGGTCTGCCGCGATGTCGGCCAGGCTCGATCCGGCCTGCCAGGCGCGCAGTTTCAGCCAGGCCCGCCAGATGGTCTCGGGATCGAAGCCGAGGCTCGCGTCCTCGACGCTCGCGCCCATGGCCTCGAAGGCCCGCAGCGCCTCCCGGCAGAGCGCCAGCACGCCGTCCTCCATCGCCAGATGACCGCCGAGATCGCCGAGCCAGCCGATGCGCAGGCCGGCGATGTCGCGGTCGAGCGGCACGAGGAACCCGGCCTGATCCTGCCTGATCGAAAGCGGCACGCGCGGATCGTAGCCGGACTGCACCGCGAGCAGCGCCGCCAGATCGCGGACTTTACGCGCCATCGGCCCGGCGACGCCGAGTTGCGGAACGAAGACCTCGTCGGCGTTCGAGGGCACGCGGCCATAGCTGGGCCGCAGGCCGAGCACGTTGTTGAAGGCGGCCGGGTTGCGCAGCGAGCCGGCATGGTCGCTGCCATCGGCGACGGGCAGCATGCGCAGCGCCAGCGCCACCGCGGCGCCGCCGCTGGAGCCGCCCGCGGTCCTGGTCTGGTCATAGGCGTTGCGCGTCGCGCCGAAGACCGGGTTGTGGGTCTGCGAGCCGAGGCCGAATTCGGGCGTGTTGGTCTTGCCGACGATGATCGCGCCGGCGGCCCGCATGCGCTCGACGAAGATGGCGTCGCCGGTGGCGACGTCGTCCCTGAACAACGGCGAGCCCTGCGTGGTCGGGAGGCCCTTCGCCGCGGCGAGATCCTTGATCGCCTGCGGAAAGCCGTGCATCCAGCCGCGCGACCGGCCGGCCGCGAGTTCGGCGTCGAGCGCGGCGGCCTCGCGCAGCAGCTCGCCGCGCTCGCGCATCGAGACGATGGCGTTGACGATCGGGTTCAGCCGCTCGATCCGGTCGAGGAACGCCGCCATCGCCTCCACGCAGGAGATCTGGCGCGCGTGGATCGCGGCCGACAGCGCCATGGCGTCCAGGCTCACGATATCGCTGGCCGCGGCGGGCCGTTTCGCATCGGGCATCGTCACACCGTTCCCCGTTTCCGACGGCCGATGATGGCCTCGCCGCCCGGCGCGCGATAGCGCGGCCGACGCAGGGGCGCGATGGCCTGGGCGCGCAGGCGCCCCGCGATCGCGTAGCTGTCTCGAGCGGCGGCATCGGGCTAGAAGCGCCGCGCCATGTCCATTCCCGCCCTTCCCGGCCGATCTCTCGCCGCCTGGCTTCAGGAAGCCCGCGCCATGCTCGCTTTGGGCTGGCCGCTGGTGCTGACCAATGTGGCGCAGACGGCGATGACCACGACCGATGTGATCATGATGGGCCATCTCGGCCCGCGGGAGCTGGCGGCCGGCGCGCTCGGGGCCAATCTCTACATGGCGGTGCTGATCTTCGGCATCGGCGTGATGGGCGCCGTCGCGCCGATGCTCTCGATCGAGCTCGGCGCGAACCGCCACGCCGTGCGCGAAATCCGCCGCACGGTGCGGCAGGGCTTCTGGGCTGCGGCGACGCTTGTCGGGCCGATGTGGCTGTGTCTCTGGCAGGGCGAGGCGCTGCTGGCCGGCATGGGCCAGGACGCCGGGCTGGCGCGGGCGGCGGGCGGTTACCTCCAGACGCTGCAATGGAGCCTGCTGCCGTTCTTCCTCTACCTCGTCCTGCGCGGATTCATCGCCGCGCTGCAAAGGCCGTTCTGGGGTTTCGCGGTCGTGCTGCTGGCGGTCGGCTTCAATGCGCTGGCGAACTGGTGCCTGATGTTCGGCGCGCTCGGTTTTCCCGCGCTCGGCCTGCCCGGCTCGGGGCTGGCGACGACGCTGTCCTCGAGCCTGATGTTCGGCGGCCTCGCTCTCGTCGTCAGCCTCGACCGGCGCTTCCGGCGGTTCAGGCTGTTCGGGCGCGTCTGGGTCGCGGACTGGCCGCGCTACCGCGCCTTCTGGCGGCTCGGCCTGCCGATCGGCGCCACCCTCGCCTTCGAGGTGGCCGTGTTCAGCGGGGCCGCGCTGCTGATGGGCCTGATCGGCCCGGCCGAGCTCGCGGCGCACGCCATCGCGATCCAGATCGCCTCGCTGACCTTCATGGTGCCGCTGGGGATCGGCCAGGCCGCGACGGTGCGCGTCGGGCGCGCCTTCGGGGCGGGAGATCGCGACGGCGTCGCCCGGGCCGGCGCGGTCGCGATCGCCCTCGCGCTCGGGTTCATGGCGGCGACGGCGCTCGTGATGCTGCTCGCGCCGCAGGTCCTCGTCCGGCCTTTCCTGGACGCCGCGAACCCCGGCGCGGCGGCGGTCGCCGAACTCGCGATGACATTCCTGCTCTGGGCCGCCGTGTTCCAGATCGCCGATGGAGGACAGGTCATCGGCTCCTGCATCCTGCGGGGCCTGGGCGACGCGCGCGTGCCGATGATCTTCGCCGGCCTCGGCTACTGGGCGATCGGGCTGCCGCTGGCCGCCGGGCTCGGCTTCCTGACGCCGCTGGCCGGCGCCGGCATCTGGGTCGGGCTCGCCGTAGCGCTCGGCATCGTCGCCGTGCTGATGCTGCGGCGATGGTTCGGCCGCGAGCGGCTCGGATTGCTCGCGCCGACCTGAACCGGCGACGGGCGAGAGTTCAGAATCGGCCCGAACGCTGTTATCGTGTTGACAAATTGAAGGTGCGGGGCGCGTCGAACATGACCGAAAGCGATGAAGTCCTGATCCGCGAGAGCTTCGCGCATCTGCACCGTCGCAAGGCAGAAACCGGCGCGCTGTTCTACGGCCGTCTCTTCGAGATCGCTCCGGAGGTTCGCCCGCTCTTCAAAGGCGACATCCGCGCCCAGGGCGTCAAGCTGATGGAGACGCTGACGGTCGCCGTCGCCACGCTGCGCGACCGGGAGGGGCTCGCGATCCTGCTGCGCAAGCTCGGCCGCGAGCATCGCGGCTACGGCGTCGAGGAAAGCCACTATGACAGTGTCGGCGCGGCGCTGATCTGGACGCTGCGGGCCTCGCTCGGGCCGGCGTTCACATCGCCGGTCGAGCGCGCCTGGACCTCGCTCTACGGCGAGATCGCCGGCGTGATGATCGCGGCATCCCGGGAGAGCTGACTCCGGCGCCCCTTCGTCGCGCGCTGTCGCCCGAGATGGTCGTTAAACGCCTTGCGTTGGCCCGGTTCTGGTCGTCGTTGCCTTTGTTGCAGCAGGCTTCGCCACTATGTCGGCGATACGGCCCGCCGCGCCCGGGCGCGGCGGGGTGGTGCGGGGTGGTGCGGGGTGGCGATTCCTGTTGCATCCGCGCCACAGCCGCGCCCGGACATAATTTCGCCACATGGCCTTCACCCCTCGGCCATGGCGCGGTTCTTGAAACACGCCCATCCGGGGCGGCAGGAACATCCGCCGCGACCAGACGTTCCACACCGCGTTCCACAACGACGCCGAATAGAATTGCGAGCAAGCCGCCATGTCCGTCGACCAGACCGCCCTGCCCGACCAGTCCGCATCGCCATCCCGGGCCAATGCGCCGGGCACGCGCCTGCTGACGCGCCTGGCCGTGGCGCTGATGCCGCTGGCGCTGGCGGGCTGCATCAGCGCCCAGCCACAGCCCTTCACGGTGGCGACGCCGATCGGCCCGAGCGCGGAATACATCGCGCTGTATGGCGAGCAGCCCGACGAGCAGTTCCCGCTGCCCGCCACCGACATTTCCGAAGTCGATCCGCGCTTCCTGCGCCGCGAGGTCGCCTATCCGACGCGCGAGGCGCCCGGCACGATCGTCGTCGACACCAACAAGCGCTTCCTCTACCTCGTCCGCGAGAACGGACGGGCGATCCGCTACGGCATCGGCGTCGGCAAGCAGGGCATGTCCTGGCGCGGCCGGGCCACCATCGCGCGCAAGGCCGAATGGCCGCGCTGGACGCCGACCGCCGCGATGATCGCGCGCGATCCCGAGAAGAACGGCCCCTGGGCCGGCGGCATGGCGGCGGGTCTCGAGAATCCGCTCGGCGCCCGCGCGCTTTATCTCTACCAGGGCGACCGCGACACGCTCTACCGGATCCACGGCACGTCGGAGCCCTGGTCGATCGGCCAGTCGGTCTCGAGCGGCTGCATCCGGATGTTCAACCAGGACATCATCGACCTGCACAGCCGGGTGCCGACCGGGACCACCGTGGTGGTGCTGAACCGCATGCCGCTGCAGACGCCCGAGCCCGGCGACAATCCCGACGACCTGTTCGGCTCCGAGAGCATCTGATCCCGCCAGCGCGCGGCGTCATCGCGACGTTAAGCGCGGTCATCAGACCCATGCGGCGCGGCGGCGCGATTTGCCGGCGCGTCGAACTGGTGTAGGCCGCAGGCAAGCGCCGGCTGGCGGCGGGATGAGGCATTCGCGATGCGCGTGACTATGATCGGCTCCGGCTATGTCGGCCTGGTATCGGGCGCATGCTTCGCGGATTTCGGCCATGCCGTGACCTGCGTCGATACCGATTCCGCCAAGATCGAGGCTCTGAACAGCGGCGCCATCCCGATTTTCGAGCCCGGTCTCGACAGCCTCGTCGCCAAGAACATGCGCGAGGGGCGCCTCTCCTTCACTACGGAGCTGGCCGGCGCGGTGCGAACCGCCGACGCGGTCTTCATCGCCGTCGGCACGCCGGCTCGCCGCGGCGATGGCCATGCCGACCTCTCCTATGTCTACCAGGCGGCGCGCGACATCGTCGCCGAGCTCGACGGCTTCACGGTGGTCGCGACCAAGTCGACCGTTCCGGTCGGCACCGGCGACGAGGTCGAGCGGATCATGCGCGAGGCGCGGCCCGAGGCCGACTTCGCCGTCGTCTCGAACCCGGAATTCCTGCGCGAGGGCGCGGCCATCAGCGACTTCAAGCGGCCCGACCGCATCGTCATCGGCACCGGGGACGACCGCGCCAAACGCGTGATGGAGGATGTCTACCGGCCGCTCTATCTCAACGCCCCGCCGCTGCTCTTCACCTCGCGACGAACGTCCGAGCTGATCAAATACGCCGCCAACGCCTATCTCGCGACGAAGATCACCTTCATCAACGAAATCGCCGACCTGTGCGAGGCGGTCGGCGCGAATGTCCAGGAGGTTGCGCGCGGCATCGGTCTCGACAACCGGATCGGCTCCAAGTTCCTGCATGCAGGCCCCGGCTATGGCGGCTCCTGCTTCCCCAAGGACACGCTGGCGCTGATGAAGACCGCGCAGGACCTGGCCGCGCCGCTGCGCATCGTCGAGACCGTGGTCTCGGTCAACGACAACCGCAAGCGGGCGATGGCGCGCAAGGTGATCGCGGCCTGCGGCGGCGCGGTGCGCGGCAAACGCATCGCCGTGCTCGGCCTCGCCTTCAAGCCCAACACCGACGACATGCGCGAGGCGCCCTCGATCGCGATCGTCACCGCCCTGCTCGACGCCGGAGCATCCGTCGTCGCCCACGACCCGGAGAGCATGGCGGCGGCCAGAGCCGTTCTGCCCGGGATCGCCTATGCCGACGACGCCTATTCCTGCCTCGACGGGGCCGACGCGCTGGTGATCGTCACGGAATGGGACGCCTTCCGCGCGCTCGACCTCGACCGCGTCAAGGCTGGCCTGAGAGAGCCCGTGGTCATCGATCTGCGCAACATCTACCGGTCGGACGACATGCGTCGGCGGGGGTTCCGCTACAGCAATGTCGGCAACGCCTGAATCGCCGCTCGAGCGCCTTGATAACGTCATACCCGTCACCCACCTGATGCATGGCGGCGCAGCCGCGCCGCCCAACCGAGAGGAGATGACGATGACGCCGCAGGAACGCGACGTGATCGCCGGGATTTTCGACCGCCTGCGACAGGCGGCCAACCAGCCCCGCGACCCCGAGGCTGAACGCTACATCGCCGATCGCCTGCGCGATCAGCCCTATGCGCCCTATGCGATGGCGCAGGCGGTCTATGTTCAGGAACAGGCCGTGCTCAATCTGCAGGCGCAGGTCGATGATCTGCAGGCCCAGATGCAGGAGCTCCAGGGCCGCCAGCAGGCCGCGCCGGCCCAGTCGGGCGGCTTTCTGTCCGGCATCTTCGGCGGCGGCCAGCGCCAGGCCGAGCCGATGCGCCAGAGTTCGGTGCCGGCCTTTCCGCAGCGCGGCGAGCCGGCGTCGGCCGGCGCCTGGGGCAACCAGAGCCGGGGCCAGCCCGGCGCGCCGGCGCCCGCCATGGGAGTGCAGCCGGGCATGCAGGCGGGAATGGCTCCGGGAATGCAGGGCCAGCAGCCCGGCCCCTGGAGCGGCCAGCAGCAGCCGCCTGCGCGCGCCGGCGGCGGTTTCATGGCGACGGCCCTGACGACGGCGGCCGGCGTCGCCGGCGGCATGATGCTCGGCAACGTCCTGACCAACGCCTTCGGCGGCGGCAAGGCCGGCGAGGCGAAGGCGGCCGAGACCGCCGGCAACGAGGCGTCCGCCGGGCAGACCCCCGGCGCGCAGACGGCCGGCGACAACACGAACTATGACGACGGCTCGTCGAACGCGGCGAACTACCAGAACGCCGGCTATCAGGAGCCGATGGACGCCGGCTATGACGACGGCTCCAGCTTCGGCGGCGACGACGACAGCTGGGCCTGAGCCACGCCCTCGGGCGAACAGCGACCGGCCCGCTCCTTCCGGGGGCGGGCCTTTTTCTTTCGGCGAGACCTCAGATCACCAGCACCCTGGCGCCGACGCGGACGCGTCCGTAGAGATCGGTGACGTCGTCATTGGTCATGCGGATGCAGCCCGAGGAGACCGCCTGGCCGATCGTGTGCGGCTCGTTGGTGCCGTGGATGCGATAGAGCGACGAGCCGAGATAGAGCGCGCGCGCGCCCATCGGGTTGTCGCCGCCGCCCGCCATGAAGCGCGGCAGATCGGGGCGGCGCTTGAGCATTTCCGCCGGCGGCGTCCAGCTCGGCCATTCGGCCTTGCGCGTCACCGATTTCAGCCCCGCCCAGGTGAAGCCCGGCCGGCCGACGCCGATGCCGTAGCGCAGGGCGCGGCCGCCAGGCTGGACCAGGAACAGGAAGCGCCGCGGCGTGTCGATCACGATCGTGCCGGGCGCATGGGGGCCGTCATAGGCGACCTCCTGCTTGAGGAAGCGCGGATCGAGCACGCGCTCGATCGGGCGCGACGCCTCGATCGGCTCGCCGAGCGCCGCCAGCCGCTCCGCCCTGCCCTGACGCGGCGCGAAGGGATCGTCGAGAGCGTCCGGCGCGGGGCGGCTGCGCTGCCCGTAGGCGACGTGCCCGCCGGGGCGGTTGTAGAGGGCGCCGCCGCGCGACGGCGTCGGATCGCGGCCCGTCATCAGCATCTCGATGAAGCCGCCGCCATAGTGGCCGCGCGGCGTCGGGTCGGCTGAAAGAGGCTGACCGTAGCTTTGCGCGTGAGCCGGCCCGCCAAGCGCCATGCCTCCCGACAGCAGCGCGAAGGGGATGAGGAACGTGGGACGCATGACGCAACTCTCTCGACAGCCAAGGACAAGAAAAGCCTGCCGCGCAGCACTGGAAAGAATGGTAAATCGTTGACTCTGACGCCCTTGGAAGCCGTTTTGACGGCCTGGTTCCGTGAATTAACCTTACCGGAGCCGTGACAGACAGGGTGAACCGAAGGTTACGCGCCTCAAGCCGGGGCGGCGCATGGCATTCGCTCACGCGCGACCGCGTCCCCGCCGCGCCGCGCGCCAGAGCCGCAACCGGGTGCGGCAGGCCAGCACATCGCACCCGAACAACACGGCGCCGTAGACCAAGACGCCGAGCCCGGCCTGGAGCGCAAGCTCGACGGCCGGCGAAAAGCGCCCGGAGAGCGGCCAGACGACAACGGCCATCAACGCCACGGCGAGGACGACGCAGGCGGCGTCCCGCAGCGGCGGCCGGACCGGCAGGGCCCGCAAGGCGGCCACCGCCGTCACCACGAGCGCGAGCATGAAGCCCGCCATCTGGGCGAAGGCGATGCCGGCCGGCCCCGCGACCGGGTTGGGGCCGAAGACCAGGGCGAGGTTGAGCAGCAAGCCGAGGCCCGCGGCCAGCGTCGCCACGCCGGTGCGCTTGCCGATCAGGAAGACCGGATAGAGCGCGGCCTGGAAAATGGTCAGGGCCACGAAGCCGGGGATCAGGATCGCCATGTAGGCCGAGAAACGGCGCTTGAAGGCGCCGGGCACGATCAGGGCCTCGAAGGCGGGCAGCACCAGCCAGAGCCCGGCCGCGATCGGCAGCGCCACGGCGAGCACCAGCACGATGTTGCGGGCGATCCGCTTCTGCGCGGCGCGCCGGCCGCGGGTTTCGTCGAGGCGAATGACCTCGCGCAGCAGGACGATCTCGAGCGCCGCGCCGAGCGCCCCGAACAGGCGCAGCCCCATATCCGAGGCGAGCGAGAAATAGCCCGCCTCGGCGTAGCCATGGGCGTTCGCCAGCAGGGCGCGGTTGGCGAGCGGGATCAGCGAATAGATCGCGTTGCCGCCGACGAGCGGCAGAGCGTAAAGCAGAAAACCCCAGGCGACGCCCTTGCGCGCCGCGCCGATGGAGAGCGGGGCGTCGGCCAGCGCGCGGCGGACGCCGAGGAGCGCGACCGCGACGCTGGCGAGGCCGCCGAGCAGCACGACCGCAGGATCGCGCGTCAGCCAGGCGCCGCCGACCATCAGGATCAGCGCCATGACGTTCTTGACGATGATCATCCGGGCATAAGCGGCGTCGAGGAAGCGGGCGCGGGCGATCGCCCCGTGATAATCGAACAGGCCCGCCCCGATGCCGGCCAGCACGGCGGCCGACAGCAGCATCGCCGGCAGTCTGAAATCGACCCCCGCCGCGACGGCCGCGACGAGGAGCGCCGCGAGCGACAGGCTGATGCCGGCGGCCAGGACATCGAGCGTGGCGCGGATCTCGGGCTGGGTCTCGCGCGTCTCGAGCGAATAGAACCGCACCGCCGAGAGCCGCAGCCAGTCGAGCATCGCCGTGTTGACCAGCACGATGATGGCGGCGCCAATGGCGTAGCGGCCGAACTCGGCTGGACCGAGAAACAGCGCGATGAGCAGGCCGAGGACGAAATTCAGGCCGGCATTGACGATGAAGGGCAGCAGGACGGTCATGTCGGCCTGCTGGACGACCCGTCCGCCGCGCCGCGGCGCGATGCGTTCGGCGACTCAGGCTTCCGGGCGGAGCGTGTCATCGGTCTGGCCTAGCGGGCGCGGCGCGGCTTTCCAAGAGGACGCCGCCCGCTGATGCCGTCCGAGCCGCTGTTCGACCTCGTCGGCCGGGTCACAACCCTGTTGATCGCAATCGGCAGGAGCGCCTTCGGCGGCGGCTCGCCATTCTCGGCATCCCGCTGCTGGCGATCGTGGCCGCGAAGCTGACGGTGGATGCGGGGCCGGCGCTGCTGCGCTGACGCCATGCGCCGGGCGCGCGGGCGCGCACTACCGCGCGGGCGGATTTGGCCCTAAGCCCTCGCCATGACCGCCCATCCACCGATACGCCCCGCCCGCGACGCCGATTGCGGAGCGCTCGCCGCGCTGATCGCAGCCAGCTTCGCGGAATATCCCGGCTGCCTGTTCGACTGGCCGGAGTTTCCCGAACTGCATGCGCCGGCGAGCCATTTCGCCGCCAAGGGCGGCGCGCTCTGGGTCGCGGATGCGCCGGGCGGCGGCATCTCCGGCTCGCTCGGCGTCGCGCCCGTGCCCGAGCAGAACGCCGTCGAGCTCTTCAAGGTCTACGCCGATCCCGCCTTTCGCGGCTCGGGGCTGGCGCAGGCGCTGTTTGCGCGCGCGCTGAGCTTCGCCGAGGCCGGCGGCTTTTCCGAGATGATGCTGTGGTCCGACAGTCGCTTTTCGCGCGGCCACCGCTTCTACGAGAAGCTCGGCTTCGTGCGCTGGCCGGGCGAGCGCTATCTCGCCGACGTCTCGGCGACCTGGGAGCATCATTTCCGCAAGCGGCTCGCGGCTCCGGCATGAGCCCGACGACAGCGCTGCGCGCGATGCTCGGCATCGCGCTGCTGACCGCCATGGACGCCGTGATCAAGGGCCAGATGCGCGAGCATCCGTTCATCGTGGCGCTGTTCATGCGCTTCGCGATGGGCGGGCTCGTCTCGCTCGTCGTGCTGGCGCTCGCGCGCCCGGCCTTCCCGACGCGCGCCAGCCTGATCGGCAACGCCATCCGCATCCCCGTGGTCGTGGTCACGGCCGGCAGCTTCTTCTACTCGCTCTCGGTGCTGCCGCTGGCGGAGGCTCTGACATTGTCGTTTCTCGCGCCGGTCTTCGTGGCGCTGCTCGGCGGGCTGCTGCTGAAGGAGCGGCTCGACGGGCGCATTTTCGTCGCGCTCGGCTTCGGCGTCGCGGGCATGCTGGTGATGGTCTGGCCGCGGCTGCAGGGCGGGCTCGCCGGCGCCGAGCTCGGCGTCGCCGCGGCGCTGTTTTCCGCCTTCGCCTACGCCTTCAACCTGATCCTGCTGCGGCGCATTGCGCTGAAGGAGCATCCCGCAGTCATCGTGGTGTTCCAGAATTGCGGGCCGGCGCTCTGCCTCGCCATTCCCGCCGCACTCGCCTTCGCGCCGATGACGGCGGGCGATCTGGCCGCCTATGGGCTCGCCGGCCTGCTCGCCGTCGGGGGACACCTGATGCTGACCTCGGCCTTCGCCCGCGCCGAGGCGTCGCGGCTGGCGCCGATCGAATACACCGCGCTGATCTGGGCGAGCCTGCTCGGCTATCTGATGTTCGCGGAGGTTCCGCTGATCACGACCTATGCCGGCGCGCTGCTGATCGTGGCGGGGGCCGTGGCGGTGAGCCGGCGCTAGATCTGGGCTTTCGCAGCGAAGACGAGGCAGGTCTCGGTCCCATGCGCGAGCAATCTTCCTCGCTCGTCGACGAGCTTCCCCTCCGTCGTGATCACCGTGCCGCCGCGATGGATCAGCCTGCCCTCGCAGCGCACGATCCCGCTCTCCGGCATCACCGGGCGGACGTAGTTCAGCTTCATCTCCAGCGTCGTATAGCCCTCGCCGCGCCTGAGCGTGGAATGAGCGGCGCAGGCCATGGCGGAATCGAGGATCGTCGCCGTCCAGCCGCCATGGATGGTGCCGAGCGGGTTGAAGAAGCGGGCGGACGGGCTGCCGGTGAAGACGACGCGGCCCTCCTCGACCTCGACGAGGTCGAAATCCATCGCCGCCGCGAAGGGCGGGCCGGGGTGGCGGCCCTCCATCATGCCGCGCAGGAAGGCGGCGCCGTCCTCCGCCAGCAGCACATCGCGCGAGACCACTCCCACGACCCGTTCCATCGCTCGCTCTCCCGCCCGATACGCAGACAAAATGATGTGTAGATACACGATAAAGCGCGAGATCGAGTGTGGTCAAGCCGCCGAACGGCGTCATCCCGGCTGGCGCGCGATCCGGCGCAGCGCCTTCAGACCCTCGCGCGTCTCGCCCCAGCGCGCCTGGCCGAGCCCGCTCTCGATGCGCTGCTGCGCCGCGCGCCAAAACGGGATCGCCGCCTCGATCGCGGCGCGCCCCTTGTCCGTCACCTCGTAGATCGAGGCCCTGCCCCTGCAATCCACCGGCGCGATCAGCTTCTCGGCCGCCAGAAGCTGGAGATTGCGCGTCAGCGAGGTCCGTTCCAGCGCGAAGCGCTCGGCGAGCTCCGTCACCGACCGCCAGGCGCCCGTGCTCAGGGCCGAGAGCAGCACGAACTGCGTGATCTTGAGCCCGCTCGGACGCATCGCCTCGTCATAGGCCCGCGTCACCGTGCGCGCCGTCATGCGCACATGCAGGGCGATGCAGGCGCGGCCGATCTCGTCGAGTTCCGGGCTGGGGGCGGGCTCGGTCATCGCGTCATGCTAGACCATGACGGCGCCGAGAGGGAGCCGGCATTCGGGGCCGACTGTCGCAGGCCCCGGCATGTCGGCCGACCCCGCCGCGATTCACCGTGGCGCCGGATGATTTCTTGACACTTGGCAAGCGCGCGCCTATGTCCGCGTCGTCCGTTGGCACTCACGAAGCAAGACTGCTAACGGACGCCGGTCGCGAGCCCAGCGCGGCTTCGACCGACCGCCCCAGATCCCGTTACAAGAGGAAGACTGAACCATGAAGTTCCGTCCGTTGCATGACCGCGTCGTGGTCCGTCGCCTGGAAGGCGAAGAGAAGACCAAGGGTGGCATCATCATTCCCGACACCGCCAAGGAAAAGCCCCAGGAGGGCGAGGTCATCGCGGTGGGCCCCGGCGGCCGCGACGAGGCCGGCAAGCTGACCCCGCTCGACGTCAAGAAGGGCGACCGCGTCCTGTTCGGCAAGTGGTCCGGCACCGAGGTCAAGATCGACGGTCAGGACCTCCTGATCATGAAGGAATCCGACATCATGGGCGTCGTCGGCTGAACGCCTGAGACCGCTCTTTTCCCCGACATACCGTAAGGAGTTGCTCTCATGGCAGCCAAAGACGTCAAGTTCTCCACCGATGCGCGCGACCGCATGCTGCGCGGCGTCGAAATCCTCAACAACGCCGTCAAGGTGACGCTCGGTCCCAAGGGCCGCAACGTGGTCATCGACAAGTCGTTCGGCGCTCCCCGCATCACCAAGGACGGCGTCACCGTCGCCAAGGAGATCGAACTCGCCGACAAGTTCGAGAACATGGGCGCCCAGATGGTGCGCGAAGTGGCCTCGAAGCAGAACGACGCCGCCGGCGACGGCACCACGACCGCGACCGTTCTCGCCGCCGCGATCATGCGCGAGGGCCTGAAGTCGGTGGCCGCCGGCATGAACCCGATGGACCTGAAGCGCGGCATCGACCTCGCGGTCGAGGCCATCGTTTCGGACCTGAAGAAGAACTCCAAGAAGGTCACGACCAACGCCGAAGTCGCGCAGGTCGGCACCATCTCGGCCAATGGCGACGAGTCGGTCGGCAAGATGATCGCGACCGCGATGCAGAAGGTCGGCAACGAGGGCGTCATCACCGTCGAGGAAGCCAAGACCGCCGAGACCGAGCTCGATGTCGTCGAGGGCATGCAGTTCGACCGCGGCTACCTGTCGCCCTACTTCATCACCAACGCCGAGAAGATGGTCGCCGAGCTGGAAGACCCCTACATCCTCGTCTTCGAGAAGAAGCTGTCCTCGCTCCAGGCGATGCTGCCGATCCTCGAGGCCGTGGTGCAGACCGGCAAGCCGCTGCTCATCATCGCCGAGGACGTCGAGGGCGAGGCTCTCGCCACGCTCGTCGTCAACAAGCTCCGCGGCGGCCTGAAGGTCGCGGCCGTCAAGGCGCCGGGCTTCGGCGACCGCCGCAAGGCCATGCTCGAGGACATCTCGATCCTGACCGCCGGCCAGATGATCTCGGAAGACCTCGGCATCAAGCTCGAGACCGTGACGCTCGCCATGCTCGGACGCGCCAAGAAGGTGCGCATCGAGAAGGAGAACACCACGATCATCGACGGCGCCGGCAAGAAGAAGGACATCGAGGGCCGCGTCGCGCAGATCAAGGCGCAGATCGAGGAGACCACCTCGGACTACGACCGCGAGAAGCTGCAGGAGCGTCTGGCCAAGCTCGCCGGCGGCGTCGCGGTCATCCGCGTCGGCGGCGCGACCGAGGTCGAGGTCAAGGAGAAGAAGGACCGCGTCGACGACGCCCTGAACGCGACCCGCGCGGCCGTGGAAGAAGGCGTCCTGCCGGGCGGCGGCGTCGCCCTGCTGCGCGCGCTCTCGACCGTGAAGTCGATCAAGACCCAGAACGACGACCAGAAGACCGGCGTCGAGATCGTCCGCAAGGCGATCATGGCTCCGGCGCGGCAGATCATCGACAACGCCGGCGATGACGGCGCCGTCGTGGTCGGCAAGCTGCTGGAGTCGAAGGAATACGCCTACGGCTACAACGCCCAGACCGGCGTCTACGGCGACCTGGTCAAGGCCGGCATCATCGACCCGACCAAGGTCGTGCGCACGGCGATCCAGGACGCGGCCTCGATCGCGGGCCTCCTGATCACCACCGAGGCGATGATCGCAGAGACGCCGAAGAAGGACAGCCCGATGCCCCCGATGGGCGGCGGCGGCGGCATGTGCGGGATGGATTTCTGAGGAAATCCATGCCGCCCAAAACGGGGCGAGGCCGAAACCGGGCAGGCCCGGTTTCGGTGGCGGATGGATTTCTGATCCACCGATCCTGGCGAGACCATGGAGGGCCCGGCGCAAGCCGGGCCTTTTTCGTTACCTAATTTGCATTGCATGGACGGGGCCGCGAGCGTCAGGCGCCTTCGACGATGCGGATGTCGCGCTCGGCGCCGTTGCCCAGCAACGCCAGCGCCTCCTGATAGGCCGGGCTGTCATGCGCCGCCTGCGCCTGCGCGACCGAGTCGAATTCGATGACCACCGTGCGCTGCTGAAGCCCGCCTTCATAGGTGTGAGCCGGCAGTCCGCGCACGAGAATGCGGCCGCCGGCGGCGACGATCGCCGGACCGCTCAACCTGGCGTAGGCGGCGAGCGCCCCGTCGTCGCTGACCGAGCGATACATGGCGACCCAATATGCCTTGGCCATCGTCAGGGCTCCCTGCTCGCGCGTGAGGAAAAAACCGTTACTTCGACTGGAGGATAAGCGCCTCCATCCGCGCGCGCCAGAGCCCGTTCCGGATACGGCTCCGGCATTGGCCCGGGCTGTCACGCCAGCGCCATCTCACCGTAATCAGCGCGTTGCGCGAGACTGGTCCGCTCCTCTGGCAGCAACAGGAGGCCGCCATGATCTCGCGCCGCACGCTACTCGCCGGGCTCGCATCCGTTCCCGCCTTGCCCGTTCTCGCCCAGGCCGACTGGCGCCAGACCATCAAGGAAATCCGCTTCGGCGTGTCCTCGGCCGAGAACGAGGCCGCGGCGCTCGCCCGCACCCAGCCGGTGATCGACTATCTGGCCCAGAAGCTCGGCGTGCCGGTGAAGCTCTACCGCGTCAGCGACTATGCCGGGCTGGTCGAGGCGATGCGCGCCGACCAGCTCGAATTCTCGCGCTTCGGCCCGGCGGTCTATTCGCTCGGCAGGCGCGTGCTCGGCGACAAGCTGCAGCCGCTGTTTCGCGATGTCGACAACAACGGCCAGGAGGGCTACTTCTCCGTCATCGTCGTGCGCGCCGACAGTCCCTACAGGACGATCGCCGATCTGAAAGGCAAGAACTTCGCCTTCGCCGATCCGAATTCGACCTCCGGCTACGCTTTCCCGTCCTATTATCTGCGCAAGCAGGGCTTCGATCCGGCGAGCCATTTCAGCGGCGCCGTCTTTTCCGGCAGCCACGACAACTCCGTGCTCGCGCTGGTGCGCGGCCAGTTCGAGGCGGTGGCGACCTTCCAGGTCAACGAGAAATCGGGCGTGGTGCAGCGGCTGAGCAATCGCGGCATGATTCCGCAAGGCTCGACGCGGGTGATATGGACCTCGCCGCTGATTCCAGCGAGCCCGTTCTCGACCCGGGCGAACCTGCCCGAGGGGCTGAAGCGCGACTTCGTCGCCGCGATGATGGCGATGAAGGGCGACGCGCCCGAGGTCTTCAGGACCTTCACCGACGGCCAGGTCTCGGCCTACGCGCCAGCGAAGCACGAGGACTATCTCGACGTCATCGCCGTCATCGACGAGCTGGAGGCGAGGCGCAAGCAGAAGCCCGGCGGCTGAAGGCGGACGCGGCCGCCCGATCCGAACGGATCGAAACGCCGAGCATCCACACGGTATTGCAGCGCCGCAAACGGCGCTTGCCGGCCCCGGCCCTTTCATGCCGCGACGTCGGGCGCTAGAGGATCGGCCCGACGCCGACGCCCCGGCCTCCCGTGAAAGGACTTTCCATGCTCGCCTCGCCTGCCCTCGCCGACGCCGCCAAGCTCGTCGGCCGTATCCTGCTCGCCCTGATGTTCGTGCTCGGCGGCTACTCCAAGATCGGCGGCTATGCCGGCACGCAGGCCTACATGGCGTCCGCCGGCGTGCCGGGAATCCTGCTGCCGGCGGTGATCGCGCTCGAACTGCTCGGCGGATTGATGATCGTCGTCGGCTACCAGACGCGCCTCGTCGCGCTGGCGCTCGCCGGCTTCACCATCGTCGCGACGATCCTGTTCCACTCCGCTCCGGACCGGATGCAGCAACTGCTGTTCATGAAGAACCTCGCCGTCGCCGGCGGCTTCCTGGTGCTGTTCGCGTCGGGCCCCGGACGCTGGTCGCTCGACCGCGGCTGAACCGCATCACAATGCGCTGAGCGCGCGAGCCCGGCCTTGAGCCGGGCTTTCTTGTCTGTTGCGCTGGTCTGGCCCATCTTCCGCGAATCGCGGCTTCTCCTTCGCCGTCGTCCCATCAGGAACAGCCGATGCGCCCGTTGAGTTTCGCCGTCGCCGTGCTCGCCGTGATCGCGCTCGCCATCGGGGCGCAGAACGGAAGCGCGGCGATGATCGGCATGGGCGTCATCGGCGCGCTGCTCGCGGTCGCGACACACCGCGCCACGACGATTCCCTATTTCCTCAAGATCTTCTCGGGCATCTTCGCGACGGAGTATGTCGTCTTCGGCCTGGGCTCCGTCATCTCTCAGCTCGGCTACTGGCCGACCGGCTGGCAGGCCGCCGCGCCGCCGACGTCGCTGGCCACCACGGTTGGCGTCTTCGGCGTGCTGATCTACGCCATCTCCTTCGTGCCGGTGGTGCAGCGCATCGCCCGCATCGCCTCGCCCTATTTCCTGTCCGAGGCGCGCACCACGGCCCATCTCTGGCCGTTCGGGCGCTATCAGGTGAAGCTCGGCCATCTCGCCGTCGGGCTGATCGCGTTCCTGATCGTGCTCAACCAGGCGCAGGTCGGCGTCTCGCTGCGGATCAACTTCTTCTACCGCGATTTCTACAACGCCCTGCAGGAGAAGAACGCGCCGGCCTTCTGGGACCAGCTCTTCTACGTGTTCTGCGTCTGGGCCGCGATCTCGGTCGTCACCAACCTGATCGAGATCGTCGGCCAGTCGGTGCTGCTGATCCGCTGGCGCGAATGGATGGCGGAGGAATACAACAAGCGCTGGCTGCAGAACGGCACGCATTACCGCATCTCGCTCGCCGGCACCGCCGACAACCCCGACCAGCGCATCTCGGAGGACACCCGCGCCTTCCTGAACCAGACCTACGCCTTCTCGCTGACGCTGCTCACCCAGGTTTCGACGCTGGTTTCGTTCTCGATCATACTGTGGTCCATCCCCGTGGCGATCACGGTTCCCGGAACCGATCTGGTGATCCCCGGCTTCCTGTTCTGGGCGACGCTGATCTATGCGGCGATCGCGACCTGGATCACCCATCATATCGGCAAGCCGCTGATCGCGCTGGAGTTCGAGCAGGAGCGGCGCGAGGCGAATTTCCGCTTCTCGCTGGCGCGGCTGCGCGAGTATTCCGAGCAGATCGCGCTGATGCGCGGCGAGCCGGCCGAGCGCCACCACCTCGTCCAGAGCTTCGGCGCGATCGTGCTCAACTTCTACCATCTGATGTGGCGCAAGCTGAAGCTGACGAGCTTCACGCTGTCCTACAACCAGGCCAACGTGGTGATCCCGCTGGTGCTGCTGGCGCCGTATTACTTCGCCGGCGCCATCGCCTTCGGCGTGCTGACGCAGGTTTCGTCGGCTTTCGGCCGGGTCGAGACGGCGATGTCGTTCTTCATCAACAGCTACCAGTCGATCGCCAGCTACCTCGCCTCGATCAACCGCCTGACGACGTTCGACGCCGCGATCGCGCAGGCGCAGCAGGCCTCCGGCGTCGAGAAGGGCATCCATCACGCCGTCGCGCCGGCCGGCGCGATGCAGATCGCCGACACCACCCTGAGCCTGCCCAATGGCGATCCGATCGTGCGCATCGACAATCTTGACCTCGGCACGGCCCGCTCGACCCTGGTGATCGGCCCTTCAGGTTCGGGCAAGTCGACACTGTTTCGCGCCATCGCCGGCATCTGGCCGTTCGGCGAGGGCAAGATCGGCATTCCCCAGGGGGCGCATGTCATGCTGCTGCCGCAGCGGCCCTACCTGCCGCAAGGCTCGCTGCGGGCCGCGCTCGCCTATCCCTCGCAGGAAGAGGCCTTCAGCGACGCCGAGCTCGCGGCGGCGATGCAGACCGTGAAGCTCGCGCATCTCACCGAGCGTCTAGACGAGGTCGATCTCTGGGGCCAGCGGCTCTCGGGCGGCGAACAGCAGCGGCTGGCGGTGGCGCGCGCGCTGCTGAGCAAGCCGGACTGGCTGTTCCTCGACGAGGCGACCGCCTCGCTCGACGAGAAGCTCGAAGGCGAGATCTACGCCGCGATCGACGAGGCGCTGCCGCAAACGAAGGTCGTGTCGATCGGGCACCGCTCGACGCTGCGCGAGATGCACGACGCCATCGTCACGATGGAGCGCAACGAGGACGGCACCTTCCGGCCGGAGGCGAAGAGCCGGGAGCCGGTCGATCCGGCCTGAACCGCGGCGCGACCGCGATCAGATGCCGCGGTCGAAGCGCAATTCGCCGGCGGCCCCCTTGAGCACGAGACTGCCGCCGACGAGATCCCAGTTGTTCACGCCGCGCAGCGCGAGCAGATAGCTGCGCTCGAAATCGGCCATGCCCTTGTCGCAGGTGCGCTTCGTCAGCGCGACCGGCCCGACCGCGAAGCCCTGCTGGCGCAGCGGATAGGCCGCGGCCGAAAAGGTGTTGCAGCCGGCGAAGCCGGTGCCGCGCAGGTTCATGTCGACCTGCAATGTGGCGCGGCGATCGCCGATCGGCTTCCCGTTCAGGGACACGGCGCTCCAGGTCGCGCCGAGCGGAAAGTTCTTCTCCTGCTTGGCCTGCGGAATGTCGGTCTGCGGCGCTTCCCGCGACACCGAGGGACGGCGGGTCTGGGCGGCGGCGTCCGGCACATAGCCCGTGCATGCGATCGCGAGCATGAAGGCGGCGGCAAAGCCGAGGCGTCGATTCATCATGTTCTTACCTGAATGATTGGCTGGCACCCTAGCGCAGGGCTCACGGCAGCGAAAGCGCCCGGACGGCCATCATCCCCGACGGCGAGCCGCGACGCGACGACGAGGACGCATGCAGCGTCAATGCGTTGAATTCGTGATGCCGCGGCTGCGCGCCCGACGCGGCGCCGCGAGCGCTCCGGACCCGCTTCGCCCGAGCGAAAAAATCCGCGGGCGCCGCATCCGCCCGGCAGGCGCGCGAGTAGAGCTTCATGCGTCGGGTCACCGCACGCCGTTTTGCAGCCGGCTGCTCCCCCCGGGCATGGCTGCACGACGCACGAGGCCGCCTCTCCCCGGGGCGGCCTCATCTTTGCGGCGATGGGCGCCTCAGATGCGGGCGAAAAGGCGCTCGCGCAGCGGGTTGGCCGCGCGGAACACATAAGCCGGCGCGGACACGGCGATGTCGCCGGCGCCTCTCCCCGCCAGATGCTCGACCAGCGCGAAGACCGCCTTCTCCGGGCAGTGGATCGTCTGGACGCCGGCGCCGGCTGCGGGGCCGAACGGCAGATGCGCGCCGAACCGCGCCGCGAGGTCGGCGGCTAAATCTTCGGCGGGTTCGGCGACCCGCGCCCTGACCTCGCGCAGGGTGCGCGCCTCTTCCTCGGCCGCGATTCGCGACAGGATCGCGCCGGCGGCGGCGCGGGCGCGCTCGCCCCAGCCGGCCCGCACCGAGGCGACGAGATTCGCCTGCGACGCCAGGATGACGCCGTCATCGAGCAGCTTCAGCGCATTGGCGGCGAGCGTCGCGCCGGTCGTGGTGATATCGACGACGATCTCGGCCGAACCGGCGGCGGGCGCGCCCTCGGTCGCGCCCAGGCTCTCGACGATGCGATAGTCGGCCAGCCCGTGGCTGGCGAAGAAGCGGCGCGTCAGATTGACGTATTTGGTCGCGACGCGGAGCTTGCGGCCCTGGCGGGCGCGCATGATCGCGGCGACGTCGTCGAGATCGGCCATGGTCGCCACGTCGATCCAGGCCTGCGGCACCGCGACGACGACCTTGGCGTGGCCGAAGCCGAGCGGCGTCAGCATCGCCATGGCGGCGTCCGCGTCAGTCACCTGTTCGCGCACCAGATCCTCGCCGGTGACGCCGAGATGGGCCGCGCCCGAGGCGAGCTGGGCGACGATCTCCGACGCCGAGAGAAAGGCGACCTCGACGCCCTCCAGCCCGGCGATGGCGCCGCGATACTCGCGCGCGCCGCGCGACTGCACGAAGTCGAGCCCGGCGCGGGCGAAGAAGGCGGCGGCGTTCTCCTGAAGCCGTCCCTTGGACGGCACGGCGAGGATCAGCGGCGCGTCGCCGGAACCCTGCGCAGCGTCGGTCATGGCGGCGTCGGTCATGGCGTGTCTCCGGCGAGGCGGTCGAGCCAGAGCGAGGCCCCGACCGCCGGGATCGCGGCCTTCGCCCCGAGCCGGTCGAGCAGCGCGTCGTAGCGTCCGCCGCCGGCGACCGGCCGGCCGTCCGCGCGCGAGGGATCATGCAGCTCGAAAATGAAGCCTG
>JAKFWE010000432.1 GCA_021732895.1 Allobosea sp.
GGCGCCATGCGCGACAGCGCCGAAAAGCAGGTTGTCCCGCAGGGGGGCGGCCTCGCAGAACGCATCGCGATCGTGGAACGCGACCGCCGGCGCGGGCGCGCCGCCTGCCTTGCTCCGGAACGTCGCGCGGGCCGCGACGATCTGCTCTTCCAGCGCCGGAGAGAGGAGGCCGAGCCGGTGGCGCGGTTCGATGTAGAGCATCGACAGGTCAAGCAGGCGGATGCGATCCGGCTCGGCCGGCTCCGCCGTCGCGAACCGGCCGAGCAGATCGCGGTAGGCAGGAAAGTCGGCGGCCGGGAAGAAGGCGAACTGTTCGAACAGGATATGGTCCGGGGGCAGCCCCTCGAAGATGTCCAGCATGGTCGCGGCGATGCGGCGGCCGAGCTCCGTCAGCGGCCCGGTCAGCCCGGCGTCGTCGAGCGCCTGTCGCGCGAAGCCGTGGCGGCCGAGACGCTGGCCTGTCAGGTCGCCGCCCGTCGGCCAGCCGAACAGGAGGTTTTCCCCGATCGCCGCGTTGCGGATGAAGCGCGCCGGATCATAGGGCTCGATCGCGTCGGCGACGCCCAGAGCCTCGAGCCTGAAGCGGATCCTGCCGCGCAGATCGGTGATACGCCTCGCCATCTCCCCGGCGGCGGCGGCGCTGAGGCGGCGCGCCAGGCCATATCGGAACACCAGATCGTCCAGACCCGCCGTCTCGAGAACGGCGATCAGCCGGCGCTCGAGTTCCGGCGCGTCGGCGCAACCGGCCAGCGAAAGATCGAACGCTTCCGGATCGGCCTCATCGGGGCCGCCCTGACGCAGTCCGTAGAGAATGTTGTCGCGCAACGTGCCGTCGAGGATGACCGTGTCGGCTGCGACATAGGCCAGAGCGCGCCGGCGCATCGCCGGATCGAGCCCGGCGAGCGGCCGCCCGGCGAGCGTCACGCTGCCGGAATAGTCGGTGATTCGGCCGCCGAGAACCTGCGCCAGCGCGGATGCGCCATCCCCGGCGTCAGCCAGGGCGACGTGCCTGCCCAGCGGCAGCGTGACCGAGACGCGGTCGAGAAGGCGATCGCCGGCGGGGCCGAGGACGCTGACGCCGGAGACCACGATCCGCCCGGCGGGATCGATGGCGCCGTCTTCCGCCGGCGCGGCCGGCGGCGCCACGGCGCCGGCCCCGGCGACGAAGGCGAACTGCTCGCCGACCTGCCGGAACTTGGCTTCGGCGTCGAGCCTCCGCTGGTCCCAGTCGATCAGCTCCTTGATCGGCGGCGGCAGGTCGCGATAGGCGGCGATCACGGCGACGAGCTGGCCGATGTCGAGCCGGCCGGTCAGCGCGTAGTAGCCGCCGACCGTGTAGAACAGGAAAGGCGCGGCCTGCGAGAGCAGGTTGTTCAGAAGCTTGACCGCGAACTTGCGGCCATAGAGCCGATAGCGGATTCCGAAAAGGGTTTCGAGCCGGCTCGCGACCTGGCCGCTCTCCACGCCATGCGTGCCGTGGTTGGCGACCTCGCCGAGCGACTCGACGACCTCGCCGATCTTGCCGGCCAGCGCACGCGAGGCGATCTGGCGCTGCTTGCCGAGCCGCAACTGTTCCCGCCGCAGCCGCGGGATGATGACCGCCTGAGCGAGGATGATCGCGGCGGCGATCAGGCCCAGCGACAGGTTCTGGATCAGGATGAAGGCCAGCGCCGTCAGCGCCTGTCCGCCGAGGAAGACGGGCTGGACGAACGCGTCGCCGACGAAGCCGCCGATCGGCTCGACCTCGTCCTTGATGACGCTGGCGGCCTCCGCCGGCTTCATCCGCCGCGCCGCCTCCGGCGTCAGGCGGAGCAGGCTCGCGAACAGATCGAAGCGCAGCCGCTGCAGCAGGCGCTCTCCGAGCGCGCCCTTGCGCATGTTGATGACGTATTTGAAGCCGCCATTGATCAGCACCAGCAGCAGGAACATGCCCGAGAGCGCGAACAGGTAGTCGATCCGGCCGAGATCGAAACCTTCGAACCGGAGATGGAAGCCGCCCAGCCAGTTCGGCAGCGTCGCATCGAGCTCAAGCAGCGCGACGGTCGCGCGTCCGTCGCGGAAGGCTGCGCCCTTAATCGCATCCGAAATGATGTATTTCGGCAGATCGAGCGACAGGAAATAGAACGGAAACGAGGCCAGCACGATCGCGAGAATGCGAATCTGTTCGACCCGGCTGTTGCGCCAGATGTAGCGGAAGAAATCGCTCATCGCGTGGTGGACGCCCCTCGATCTGCACGATCCAGAGATTTCGGCCGGATGACAAGCGCTTTCGGCGGTCGCGCGGACGAAGGGGCGGCGTCGGCGTCCAACGCCGCCGCAGGCGCAGGCAGGACCGGACGGCGTCGGTCCCGGTCAGCCGCGAGCGATCGTGACCACGAGCATTTCATGGTCCGATATCGCGACGCCGTTTTCGTCGATCGCCTCGACGATCGCCGGCTCGCTCGCCGTCAGCCCCGAAACGAAGATGAAGTCGTTGCGAAAGAAGGGCGGGCTCGGCTCGCCGTCGGGGCGCTGGCGCGCGGTCGTCGCGACCACGTTGGCGTCGCGCCAGTCGTAGCCCCTGTCGGCGGCGATCGCGAACAACGGCTCGTAAGGCTCCGGATGGAGGAAGCGCAGCGGATCCTGCGCCAGCAGGCGCTGCTTGAACGCGGTGTCGTCGCGATGAGCGACATCGACCGTCTTGGTGTTGAAGTCGCCGGCGAGCAGCACCGGTTGCCCCGGCGCGTAGCGCTCGAGCGCGTCGAGCAGGGCCTCCATGTTGGCGGCGCGGTGGCGCGGCGCCTCGCTGTCGAAATGGGCGGCGGCGACGGTGATCGGGCCGCCGGCGAAATCGACGGTCGCGACCAGCGCCATCTGGCGGCCGATCCGCGGCGCCGGCGGCTCGAACCAGATGCCGGAATCGTCGAGCGTGATCATCGCGACGCGGCGCAGGGCGTGCCCGGTCACCATGGCGTTGCCGTAGTAGCCGACGCTGTTCTCCTCGCCTGCGTGCCATTCGCGCTCGCGCCTGTCGCCGAGGCCGAGCTCGATGAACTCGCAGCCATAGGCGTAGCCGCAGCCCAGCGCGTCGGCGAGCGCGGCCGTCGTATGGGCCTGGCGGGAGCGTGCGCAGCCCAGGTCCATCTCCGCCAGCAGGAACAGCCCGGCCCCGACCCGGCCTGCCAGCCTGGCGCTGGCGGCGGGATATTTGCAGCGCTCGACGTTCCAGAACGCGACGCGCAGGGTCTGGGGCGGCGGCGGCGTCGCGAGCGGCAGGCGCAGCTCGACCTCCCTGAAGGCCCTGTGCTGCGCGACGAACCGCTCATTCGCCGACGGGTCGCCGATATGAGCCAGCATCTCCCGCCGCTCCTCGAGGGGAACGACCGGGAGCGCCTCGCAGCTCGCCTCGGCGATGTCGCCGATCGTGGACCATTTCAGCGGCTTGGCAGGGCGTGCCGGCATCATCCCGTCTCCGTTTCGTCGCACCCGCGTCGCGGGTCGGTCCGCGCTTGCGGTCCCGCCCGGTCGAGCGGAGGCAGGCGATGTCGCTGATGCGTCGGAACGAGCCTGATCGAGCCGAATTCGCGCACTGCGGCGTCGGCGTGGCCCGCCAGCGGCGCATGGAGCGAAAGCAGCAGCCGGCCCAGCGCCGTCTCGCCGTAGAGCCAGTCCGCCATGCGCAGCCCGGCGACCGGGCCGGGGCGCGCGAGCGCCGCTTCCTGATAGAACGCCTTGAGGTCGTCGACGCCGTAGCGCAGCGCATGGGCGAGCGTCACGCCGGCCGGCGGCCGCGCCGCCGCCGGGTCGGCCGCGACCGAAAACAGCAGTTCGGCGATGTCCCCGATCGGGAGACCGGCCATGCCGACCGTGGTGCGGCCGCGCCGCCGCCGCGCGTCTTCCCACCACGGCGTCAGCAGGCTCATCTCGAGACGCACGGCGTCGGCGAGCGCGCCTCGCGCGGGCGCGGCCGGCAGCGGGATCGGGCAGGCCCATGGCGAAACGTCGTCGGCGAGGAAAGGCGGCGTCTCGTCGTAATCCTCGAGGATCGGCCCGTCGCCGCGTGCGAGCAGGTCGAGCAGACGGGCGAGGACGCGCTTCTGGAAGGCGGCGTCGCCCGGCACGCCGAGCGGCCGGCCCAGCTCGAACGGGACGAACAGAGCGCGCGGCGGGCGGATCACGGCGGTATGCTCGCGCACCAGGCTGACGCCCACCGTCGGCACGCCGGCAGCTTCGATGAAATGGCCGAGCGCGGCGGCGCCGCGCGTGCAGGACGGGCAGACCGGGAGGATGACGACGCCGGTCACGCCGTCGGCGAGCAGCGCGCGGCCGACCTCCGCCGCGTGCGGGCGGATCGCCTCGGCCTCGGTCGCCGAGCCGATGAACGCGAAATGCCGGTCGGCGAGCGAGCCGACCACCCCCTCGTCGCGCATCTCACGCAGCCGATCGAGCGGGAACACGACGTTGACGTCTTCCTGGAAGCCGCTGCGATCGAACGTCGTCGAGGTCTGGCTCATCACCAGTTCTCCGGCGTCGACATCGCCCGGGATGACCCGGAAGTCGCCACGCCCGGCCTCGAAATAGCGGTCGCCGCGCACATGCAGACCGGCGGTGGTGACGATCGCGATGCGCCGGGCGGCGAGCGCCGGGCCGCCGACCGGGGGCGTCGGCAGGTAGGCCGGCATGTCGGCCGCCCGCGCCAGCAGGGCCGCCCTCACCTCGGCAGGCATGTGCTTCACCGCGACCATCGGAAACGCTCCCAAGCGCGCCGGCCGACAGATGCGCTCCGGCCGGTCATGGGGCGACCGCCGCGACGGGCGCCGCCAGCGCCGGATCGCGCGAGGCGGCCATCGCCGGCGAACCCGGCGTCGCGCGCAGCAGCGCCCTGGTGTAGGCGTCGCGCGGCGTGGCGAAGAGGTCGGCGGTCGCCCGATCCTCGACCAGACGTCCCTTGTGCAGCACGATGACGCGGTCGGCGATCTGCCGCACGGCGGCCAGATCATGGCTGATGAACAGCAGGGTCAGACTGCGGTCGCGACCGATCCGGCTCAGAAGATCGAGGATCTGGCCGCGAATCTCGAAATCGAGCGAAGCGACCGGCTCGTCGCAGACCAGCAGGCGCGGCTCCAGCGCCAGCGCCCGGGCGATGCAGACGCGCTGACGCTGCCCGCCCGACAGCTCGTGCGGATAGCGTCCGAGATGCGCGGCTTCCAGACCGACCTCTTCCAGAAGGCTCACGAGCCGCGCCTGGGATGCAGCCCGTCCATGAATCAGGAAGGGCTCCTGCAGGGATTGGGCGATGCGCAGCCTCGGGTTCAGCGCGGCCGAGGGGTCCTGGGCGACGAGCTGGCATTCGCGCGTGAAGCGCCGGCGGTCCGGGTCGCCGACGCCCGGCGGAGCGGCGCCGTGAACCTCGATGCGGCCCTTGCCCGGCGCGATCAACCCCAGAACGGCGAGCGCCAGCGTGCTCTTGCCGGAGCCGGATTCTCCGACGACGGCGAGCGCCTCGCCCGGCTCCGCCGAAAAGGAAATTTCTTCCAGGGCGCGCACGGCCGCCGATCCTCGCCGGCCGGGGTATGCGACTCCGAGGCCTTCGCAGCGGATCGCGGCGGGAGCGCCGATGCGCAGCGGGGGCGGACGCATCGGCGCGTCCCGACCGGCGTCGACAAGGCGCCGCACATAGGGATGTCCGGGGTCATCGAGCACGCGCGCCGCCGGCCCGGCCTCGACGATGCGGCCCCCCTGCAGAACGGCGACGTCGTCGGCGATGGCGCGGATCACCGGCAGGTCGTGGCTGATGAACAGCATCGCCATGGCGCGTTCCCGGCGCAGGCGCCGCAGCAGATCGAGAACCTCGGCCTGAACCGCGACATCGAGCGCCGTCGTCGGCTCGTCGGCGATCAGCAGGTCCGGATCGCCGGCGAGCGCCGTCGCCAGAAGGGCGCGCTGGCGCTGCCCGCCGGAGAGCTCGTGAGGATAGGCGTGCGCAATGCGGGCCGGGTCGTCGAACTCCATTTCGGCGAGCAGGCCCAGCGCCGCCTCGCGCCTCGCCGCGCCCGCTAGCCCACGCGTCGCCAGACCTTCGCCGATTTGCGCGCCGATGCGCAGGAATGGGTTGAGCGCGCCCGCCGCGTCCTGAAACACGACGCCGATGCGCGGCCCGCGCAGCTTGCGCCAACCCGGTTCGTCGAGCCCCATGAGTTCCTGGCCATCGAGCCGGATCGAGCCCGTCGCCGACAGGCCGCGCAAGGGCGGCAGCAGTCCCGTGACGGCCAGCGCGAGCATCGACTTGCCGCTGCCCGAATGTCCGATCAGGCCGAAGGTCCGGCCGCGCTCGATGCGCAGGGAGGCTTCGTCCACGGCGGTGAAGCGCCCGGCCGGCGTCGGAAACGCGATGGTCAGTCCGGAGATCTCCAGCAGCGGCTTCACAGCGGCGCCTCTCGCGGGTCGATCAGCCTCAGCAGCGCCTGCGACAGCGCGTTGACGATGAGGATGCTGGCCGCCAGCACCACCACCACCGCCTGAACCAGCGGATAGTCGCGCCCGCGAATGGCGTCGAGCGCCAGCGAGCCGATGCCCGGCAGCCCGAACAGAACCTCGACGGTGACCGCGCCGCCGATCAGGCCGGCGAGGATGAGGCCCGACAGCGCGATCAGCACCGAAAGCGAATGCGGCAGCACATGGCGCAGCACCAGCCGGGCCGGCGGCACGCCGCGGGCGCGCGCGGCGCGGACGTGGCTCGCCGCCATGGTCTCGCGCAGGTCCTCGCGCAGCGGCTTGACGATCTGCCCGGCGATGTCGAGCCCGATCACGAGGGCGGCCGCCGGAAGATTGCCGAGAACCGGCATCCAGCGCAGCCAGATCGAGAACAGAAGGATCAATCCGAGCCCGACGCAGAAGGTCGGTATCGCGATCGACCAGACGTTCAGCGCATCGACGAGGCCGTCGAGCCAGCGCCGCGGCCAGATCGTGGCCGCGACCGCGAGCGCGACCCCGACGACCAGTCCGATCGCCAGCGACAGGGCCGCGAGTTGCAGCGTGGCCCCGGCGGCGCGCGCCATCATCGCCACGACCGGCTCGCGGAAGCGCAGCGAACGGCCGAAATCGCCGCTGAGCGCGCGCGCCCCCCAGTCGAGGAACTGCAGGACCAGCGGACGGTCGAGCCCCAGCTCCTGACGCAGCTTCGCCTGTCCCGCGGCGTCGAGATCGCCCTGCACGCCCAGAAAATCGACGACGTCGCCCGGCACGACACGCACGAGGACGAAGACGCAGGCAGAAATCGCCACGATGAAGCCGGCGTGTCGCAGCAGCAGCGCGCCGAGATCGCGCAGGCGGGGCCATGACGCGCTCATCGCGCGAGACTCCGGCGCAGCGGATCGAAACGACGCCGGAGCCCGTCTCCGAGCAGCGCCATCGCCAGCGTGGTCAGCACCAACGCCAGCGTCGGCGCCGCGAGCGCATGCGGCGCGCGCTCGGCGAAGCGGCTCGCATCGGCGATCATCCGGCCCCAGCTCGGCGTGTCCGGCGACACGCCGAGCCCGAAGAAGCTCAACACGGATTCGAGCGTGATGACGCGCGGCAGGATGATGGCCGACAGGGTGACGAGCGCGCCCAGCACATTGGGAAGGACATGAACGAACAGGATGCGCAGCCGGCCCGCCCCGAGAACCAGCGCCGAGCGGACATAGCCGGCGCGGGCCTCGCGCTCATAGGTCGATGCGGTCACCACCGCGAACATCGGCAGGAACGAGATCCCGGTGGCCAGAATGACCGGAACCGTGCCCGACCCCAGCGCGACGACGAGCACGAGCGCGAGCAGGACGCCGGGCAAGGCGCGCAGCAGATCGACGAAAGCCGTGAAGGCCCGCCTCGGCCAGCGCCCCGCCGCGACCGCCAGTCCGGCCAGCCCGGCGCCGAGCACGAGCGCCACCAGCAGGCCGGCGAAGCCGACGGCGAGGCTGACGCGCGCGCCATGGACCAGCCGCGAGAAGACATCGCGGCCGAGATGGTCGGTGCCGAGCCATGCGGCGGCCCCGGGCGGACGGTTGCGCGCGAGGAGGTTCTGCGCCTGCGGATCGGCCTGGGCGAGGAGCGGCGCGAAGATCGCGCAGAAGACGGCCAGCGCCACGATCGCGAGGCCGAAGGCTGAAGGCCAGCCTCCGACCGCCGTCACCAGCGTCGGCTCGCGGCGCGGCGGCGGCGCGGTTCGCGGCGCGGCCTCCGTCACTTGTCGAGCCAGGTCGAGGCCAGCCCGCCATCTGCGCGGTTCGGCGAGGTGGTGAAGCCGGCGGTGTAGCCCTTGACCTCCTTGCGGACCGCCACCGGCCGGAACTGATGACCCACCACCACGGTGTAGTAGCGCTCCATGATGCGCCGCCAAGCGTTCAGGTAGCCGGCCTTGCGGGCCTCGGCGTCGACCTGCTCGGACGCGTTGTCGATCAGGGCGTCGAGTTCCTCGTCCTGCGGGCTGCCCCAGAGCTGCGTGGTCGGGCCGTCGCGCATGAAGCGGACATAGCGCAGGAAGATGTCGGCGCGCGGGCCCGAGCAGAAGGGCGCCAGATCCCAGTCGAAGGTGTTGAGGCGGCGTTGCGCGCCGAGATCGTCGAGCGCGATGTGCTCGACCTGGAAGCCGAGCTGGCGCACCATCTGCACGGCGGCCTGGGCGTAGGCCTGCTGCCAGGACACGACCTTGAGGGTGCGCTTGGCCGGATCGACGCCGAGCTCCCTGAACATCGCCTTCGCCTTGGCGAGATCGGGCCTGGCGTGCCTGTCGGCTTCATGGAGGGCCTTGTCGAAGTAGAAATTGCCGGGGGCGGCCATCTGGTTGGTCACCACCGTCTTGCCGCCCACGACCTCCATGTAGGGCGCCTTGTCGAGCGCGTAGGTCAGCGCCTCGCGCGCCGCGCTCTTGTCGAAGGGCGCGACCGGGCTCTTGTTGTTGAAGGTCCAGAAGCACCATTGCGAGTCGGTGAGGTATTGCAGCGCGATCTTCGGATCGGCGGCGACCGTCTCGACGCTGTCGCCGGGAACGTCGGCGATGTGGATGTCGCCGGCCCGCAGCGCCAGCGAGGCGTCGACATTGTCGCGCAGGTCGAACAGCACCGCGTCGAGATAGGGCAGGCCCCTGCGCCAGTAGTCCTTGAAGGCCTTGGCCTCGAGGCTGACCTGCGGCTGCCAGGTCGTGAACATGAACGGGCCGGTGCCGATCGGCCGCGAGATCGTCTCGTTCCAGCCGGGCGATTCGGGCGCGAGGATCCAGAGCTCGGACAGCAGCGCCAGGAACGGGGCGTAAGGCTCCTTCAGAACGATCTCCACCACATCGCCATCCACGCGCAGGCTGGTGACGAGCTTCATCGCGCCGCTCAGCCAGCCGCGGCCGACCTTGTCCTTCACGCGGGTGACGTTCTGGAGCACGTCCTCGGCTGTCATCTCGCGCCCGTTGTGAAAAAGGACGCCCTTGCGGATCCTGAAGCGATAGGTCCGCCCGTCCGGCGAGGTCTCGAACGTTTCCGCCAGGAAGGGCTCTATCGACCCGTCCTTGCCGATGCTGGTCAGCGTCTCGACATAGACCTGCTGCACGCCGATCGTGCCGGTGTGGCGATGGGGGTCGGAGGTGTCGAGTTCCGAATAGGCGAGCTTGACGACGCCGCCGCGCTTTGGCGTGTCCTGCGCCGCCAGCGGCGTGATCAGCGCTAATGTGAGCAGGCCGGCCCCGAGAAGCGACAAAGGACGAGACATTCTGATCTCCCATTCTGGACAAGGGGACGAAAACAGGTGGGCGCCGTTCTTCAGTCGAACGGCGCGCGCCGCTCAGGTATGCTCGCAGGCGTGACGCGCTCCTGAAGCGGCGCTCCGTCGAGGCCGGCGACAGCCAGCCGGTGATGGGCGAGGACGGTCGGCGCGATGTCGATCATCGAGGTCTCGTCCGAACACGCGGTCCCGGGCGGAAAATCGCGCCCGACGGCGATCAGGAAGGGATGCGTCTCATGATCGCCGCGTCCGCCATGCTGGCCGAAGCCAAGCAGCGGGGTGGTCTCCTCGAAGCGCGTGGCGACCAGGCTCGTTCCAGGCACGCCATGGCCGTTTCGCGCATTGTCGCGGGCCATGCTGAAGGCGATCGCCAGCGTCGGGCCATGCGGCAGGCCCCATGCCTCCAGTTCAGGCCCGGCCGCGACCTCCGCCGTCCAGGCCTGCCCGGCGAGCCAGGCGGCGATCTCGGCCTGCCTGCCGGCGGCTTTGCCAGCCAGGGCGACATAGGCGCTCGTGCCCTGCGTCGCGACGAGCACGTCGCGGTCGTCGCGGCCGCGCTTGAAGCCGGCCTCGATCAGGCGCGTCTCGACGGGCACGGCGCCGGTCACAGTCTCATGCCCGTGGTCGGAGCCGACGAGAAGCAGCACGTCCTCGCCCTCGCTCCGCAGCGTATCAACCGCCTCCCGCACCAGCCCGACGCAGGAATCGGCGGCGGCGATCGCGGCGCGGTTTTCCGGCGAGCCCAGCGGTGCGCGATGCATCGTCAGGTCGGGCTCGCAGAGCCAGAGCACGGCGTGGGCGGGGCGCCGCCGCGCCAGCACGTCCTCGCAGAAGCGGATCGTCAGGTCGCGGTCGCCCGTCGCGCCATGCGCGACCGGGGCGTGGTCGTCGACCGGTCGCCGGCCAGGCCCATAGGCGATGGCGCGATGATAGACGTGGCCATGCCCGTCGGGATCGTGGAACATCGCGGCGCCGGGCGAAACGTTGGAGAAAATCACGTGCCCGCCGGCGCCGGCCAGCCGCTCGGCCAGCGTCGGGACGAGCAAGGTTCGGCCCGTCGCGGCCTCGAGCGCGTCGCGGAACTCCGGCCTGCCGACATCATGGACGTCCCGGACGCCATCGATCTCGAGAACCATCTGGTTGCCATGCAGGCCGTGACGGCGCGGCCGGCAGCCGGTCGCGGTCGAGGCGCAGGTCGCGCGCGTCGCGGAGGGAAAGATCGCGCGATGCGCCCGGAACGCCGTCCCGGCCCGCGCGAGATCGGCGATCGACGGGCAGGCGTCGGGGCTCACCATGTCGGCGCGCAGGCCATCGCAAATCACCAGAACCGACCGGATTGTCATATAGACGTCTATCCCGCTTGCCGTTAGACGGAGCTAGCCGGCGTGCATGACGGCATCACGACAGATGCGTTGTCCCGACGGGGAACGCGCAAGGCGGGGCGGACGGATGACGGGCGGCAACATGACGGGTCTTGGTCTCGGGCCGGCGGATCACGGGCTCTCGGCCTGGCGCCAGGTCTACGACGCGCTGGAGCAGCAGTTGCGCCGGGGCGAGATCAAATCGAACGAGCGGCTGCCCAGCGAAACCCAGCTCGCCGACCGCTATGGCGTTCACCGGCTGACGGTGCGCCGGGCGGTGGCGCGGCTTCAGCAGGTCGGCCTCGTGCGGATCGAGCGGGGACGCGGGACTTTCGCCGATTCGTCGCTGCTGACCTACCGGGTCCATGCCGGCCTGCGCTTCGATGACGGGATCGCCGCCGACCGGCGCGGTTCGGAGAAAACGCTGGCGCTGGCGCGCATCGCCGCCAGCGCCGCCGAGACGGCGCTCTGGCCCGAGCTCGATATCGGGGAGCCGCTGATCAGCCTTCGACGCCTGCGTCTGATCGACGAGGTCCCGGTCGTCGTGAACAGCAAGCTGTTCCCGGCCGGCCTGCTGCCGGAATTCGAGACGGTCTACGCGCTGACGAAATCCGTCGCCGCGGTGTTTCGCCATCACGGCCGCAGCTATCGGCGCGCCTGGACCAGCGCATCGGTCGGCTTCGCCGATCAGGCCACGGCCGATCACCTGCGCCAGTCGACGACGACGCCGGTCCTGCTGACCCGTTCAGTGAACCAGATAGACGAAGGCGCGCCTTGCGAGTTCAGCACCGGCATCTGGGCGGCGGGGCGGGTGGAACTCGTCTTCGACGAGTGACGGGAGACATCCCGATCGATCGCTTTCGCGGCGCCTATCCCGCCAGGGCGCCGTCGCGCGATCGGATCGGCAGGGTCTGGTCGTGCGTGTCCGGGTCGAAATCCGCGCGGCGACGGCGCCGTCATCGACAACGTTGAAGTGGATGACGCGGAAATCCATGTCCACGGAAGGCGAACGGTTTTGGAACGGCTGGTTATGGGTGGCGGGGCTGCTCCGGCGGGAGCGCCCGGTTTTGTTCGCGAATGGCGCGCGGTTCAGGATAAAACTGCGAACACTTATGTCTCTGATACGGATATAATCTTCCTTCAGGGATAGCCGGAGCCTTCCTTGGCTCTCACAGCGTCCGCACATCAACCGGTCCGAACTCCCAGAGCGTTCGCTTCAGTCAGGCTGGCGCGCAAGGACCGCCTTGCCCTTTTCGCCCATAGGCAAAAATAGCTGGCCGTTCAAATCAGCCTGTTTCCGCCGCCGACACAAAGATTAACTGCGAACCTAACCTATTGTTAGCGAACCGAAGCGATGGTGCGGGGTACCTATGGATCAACGGCTCATCAACCATGCCAGCGCGCATTCTCGTTCTCGAAGACGACATCGTCCTACAGGAAATCCTGTCGACGGCGTTGTCGTCGCAGGGTTATGCCGTCGACGTCACGGATGACGGCGTCAAAGCCGTGCAGATGCTGCGGGGAGGCGGATACGACCTCGCGCTCATGGATTATCAATTGCCTGAACTCGACGGCGTTTCCGCTGCGCGCCTGATGCGGGACGGGAAGCATGACGGCGAACGCCAGGTCAAACTGATCGCCGTCACAGCCAGCGCGGTGCGGCTCGAAGAGCGCGTGGCCGGCCTTTCGCTCTTCGACGCCGTCGTGCAGAAACCCTTCGATCTGCAGAAGCTGTTCGTCCTGGTCGCGGCGGCGCTCGACGATCCGGCGCGACGGCGCTCGCAGGATGCAAGCCAGGCGGCCTGGCGAGGCCTCGGATTGCCGGGGCGGCCCAAGGCCGTCGCCGTGCCGCCCGCTTCGCGCGAGCAGGCCGCCGTTCTCGATCTCTACTTCGACGTCGATGACGGTCACGACGCCGACCTCATCCTTTTGACCGAGATGAGCGGCACGGCTTCGCTCAATCTGGTCAGGGCCCGGTCTGACGGCTATCTGCTTCCCATTGTCGATCTGACGGGCCGGCTCGGCGACGCTGCCGACGCCGCCTTCGGCGCATCCGACCTCGCGAGTTGGACCGCCGTCGCCTCCGCCCTCCACGGCTTCGCGGAACGACGGCGCAAACTGAGCCCGAGCGTTGCCATGGCGCGCGACGTCGATACCCGTCTTCTGGCCTACCTGTTCGTATCCGGCCGCGCCTATGCGCCGACGGCTGATCCGAACGACCCGTCCTGCATGCGTTATCCCGGGTTCTTCACCCCGGAGTTCCAACTGGCGGCGGAGCGGTTGGCTCATCGGGGGCTTCTTCGGCGTCGCTTCGCGGATCGCTTCCATGCCTGCGCGTCTTGCGACTCGCACCGTCTCAATGTTCGCGAGGAATGCCCGTCCTGCAGATCGGCGAACCTGAGCGACATCGCGGTGATGCACCACTTCCGCTGCGCCTACACCGGGCCGGAAACCGAGTTCAAGGTCGGGGCCGACCTGGTTTGCCCGAAATGCCGGCAGTATCTGCGGCATTATGGCAGCGACTACGACAAGCCCGGCCACATGCTCGTCTGCCAGGCCTGCGGCGCCCGGAATTCCGAGCCGTCGATCGGCTTCTCCTGCCTCGATTGCGGCGCCCATACCGATGGCGACGCGGCGCGCCAGCGCGACGTCTTCGCCTATGACCTCGCCGACCACGCCATCACGTCCCTGACGGCGAGGGAACCGGACCTGATCGCGAACCCGGTGCGCGAGGAGATGCTTCGGCTGGCGCAGGCCGGAGGATACGCGTCGGCGGGACTGGCGGTGGCGCAGATTCGCTACGGAGCGCGGGACCGCATCATCAAGGCGCGCGGAGAACGGGCTTTCGAAGCGATGCGCAGGCTCTTCGTCGAGAACCTGCGCAACGCCCTGCACGCCACGGAAAGCGTCGTGACCGACGGAGACATCGACTACCTGCTCGTCGCGGACGCCGACCCCGATGAACAGGCGCGATTCCTGTCGGAGTTGTTGCGGCATGCCGGCGAAGTCCTCGCCGACGATGTCGAACCCCGTTTCGAAATGATGGATCCTCCGCTCAAGGCGCTCGCGTCGTGAGCGATCTGGTAACAGGCCTGTCTTTCCTGCTCGCTCAGAGCGAGCAGAGCCTCCTCTTTCTGTTCTGGTACACGCTGGTCTTCGAGCTGCCGCGCTATGGATTCGCCTTTCTGGCGCTGGGGGCGGTCGCATTATGGTTCCGTGAGCCGCCGGCTGCCGCGACGCTGCGAGGCTCGCGGCAACCGCCCACCGCCAGGGGCGTCAGCGTCATCGTCGTGGGGCACAACGAGGCTGACGGGATCGAAGCCTGCATTCGCTCCCTGCGCGAGCAGTCGATGAACGACTTCGAACTCGTCGTGGTCAGCGACGGTTCGTCGGACGCCATGGCTGCGGTGGCGAGGCGGCTCCAGGCCGAGGGGCTGGTCGATCAGGTGCTGGCGACCGATCTGCGCGGCGGCAAGTCGTCCGGGATCAATCTGGCGATAGGCGCATGCCATGGCGACATCATCGTCAACGTCGACTGCGATTGCTCCTACGACCGTTTCGCGATCGAGGAGATTCTCGCGCCATTCGCCGACCCGAAGGTCGGGGCCGTTTCGGGCGACATCGTTCCGCGCAACGGCGACGCCAGCCTGATCGCACATTTTCAGGAGATCGAGTACCTGATCGGCATTTCGGTGGGCAAGCGCATCAGCAGCGCGCTCGATCAGGTCGTCTGCGTGTCGGGCGCGTTCGGCGCCTTCCGCCGGGGCGCGCTCGAACAGGTCGGGGCCTTCGACGTCGGCGCCGGCGAGGATCTCGATCTGACGCTGAGACTGCGCGGCGTCGGCTGGCGCATCGTCTTCGCGCCGGACGCCGTCTGCTATACCGATGTCCCCGTGCGCCTCTGGCCGCTCGTCCGGCAGCGTCTGCGCTGGGAGCGCGATTCGGTAAGACTGCGCTATCGGAAGTACAGCTACCTGATGGACCCGCGCTCGGCCCGGTTTCACCCGGCCGAAACCTTCCACCAGTGGGATTTCCTGATCTACGGCGTGCTCGGTTCGATCATCTTTCCGGTCTATATCGTCTGGCTGTTCACGCTCTACGGCGCTTTCACCATCCCGATCCTGATCGCGATGCAGCTCGGGCTGTTCGTGATCGACGCCGTGACGCTGCTGCTGGCGGACCTGATCACGGGCCGGCCCGTGTTCTGGCGTCATCTGCCCTATGTTCTCGGGCATTCCCTGTTCACGACCTATGTCATGCGGCTGGTCCGGCTCTGGGCCTATATCGAGGAGTGGATGCTCTTCGCCTCGACCCGCGACAATTACGTCCCCCACAAGGTCCGCGCGATCAGGAAGTGGTGAGGCAGCCATGCAAAGCATCAAGAAGCGACCGCGCCTCGACACGTTGAAGAACCAGGAACGGGCGAGCCCGATCCGATGGGGCAGACGTGTCTATCTCGGATTGCTGGCGTTGCTCGGCCTCTTTCTGGTCGACTACGCGGTGGGAGACGCCGTGCTGCTGCGGGCCGACGGCATCGTCGCCACGGATCGGCAGATCGTCGCGGCGGTCTATCCCGCCAAGGTCGCGGCCGTTCGGGTCCGGGAAGGCGAAGTCGTCGAAGCCGGGGCCGTTCTCGTCCAGCTCGAATCCGCCGACATGCTCAAGGACATCGCCGACCTCGCCGCGCGCAACGCCGACCTCGCCGTGCGTGAGACGCAGCTCACGGTGCGCGCCAGGACGGTGAAGGAACTGCTGCCGCTGGCGGAGCGCCACGCCAGGGAGAACACCGAGCAGGTCACGCGGATCGACACCATGGCGACGCGCGGGCTCGTCTCCTCGCAGCGCATGGATCAGGTCCTGTCGTCGGGCTATGACACCGTCGCGCGCGTCACCGAATTGCGGGCGCAGGCGCAGGGCCTGGGCGGTGAACTGGAGCTGATTTCGCGCGCGCACAAACGCGCTGACGAGGCGCTCAACCAGTTGGAGGCCTTCTACGACCGGGGGGTCTTGCGGGCGGCGGCGGCAGGCACTGTCGGCCCCCGCGTGCCGACACCCGGACAGGTCGTGAAATTCGGCGACGAACTGCTGCAATTGAATGGCAAGAAGGCCTACGTCCTGGCCTATCTGCCGGACATTTATCTCTTCGGAATGCAGCCCGGCGATCGGCTGGAGGTCTCGAACGGAACATCCCGCGCGACCGCCGAGGTCGATGCGATCCTGACCGTCGCAGACGCCTTGCCCGCGGAGTTTCAGAATATGTTCCGGCCTCGGGATCGAAGCCGCCTAGTCCGGCTCAGCCTGCCGCAGGAGCATGGTTTCGCCATTTCCCAGAAGGTCCGCGTCAGAGGCTGCGCGTTCGGATATTGCTGGCGCGGCTCGAAGGCCTGATCGGTCGCTCGATCGAAGACGAGCCGCGGCGCTCATCGTCCAGGCGAAGCCGTTACAACCCCGTTGGTTGCAGCTCCATTCTGTGCTCTCCTGACGTGCATGATGGACCGGGCGGTAGATGACGCTTGCTGATGAATCAGTCCTGATCGTCGAGTCGGACGAGGCTGTCGCGGCGGAACTGGCCTGCGGTGTCCGGCGCGCAGGCGCGTCCTCTGTCGGTTCTGCGCCGACAGCCGATCTCGCGCTGCGATATCTGGAGGAAGCGACCGTCAGCTCGGCGATCGTCAACGGCAATCTGCGTAACGGCGATGCGTTCCTCATCGCGGCGTGTCTGCGAGAGCGAGACATACCGTTCTTCGTGCGAACGGGTCACCTGGGCCTGGGACCGGATGGCCTCGCCGGCCCGATCGTCGTCGAGCCGGCTACGAGCGACGTCATCGTCGCCGCTCTCGGCAAGATCGTCGCGTGACGGGCTATCCGAAGGCGGCGGTCGGCATCGACGAGGCGCTCGTCGTTCCAAAGCCCTTCACGATGGCGTCCTTGGAAAAGGCTATCGCATTCGCCCTGGCTCGGCATGTGACGGCCTGAGTCAGGCGACTTTGGCGAAAGCCGTCGTTCTGGCGGCTTCGATCGCGCGATCCGTCGCGGCCCGCAGCGCGCCCAGGCGATCAAGGCCGCCGCCTGCGAGCGCGGCCTCCTCGACTTCGAGGCACAGTTGCGACAGTTCCAGAAAGCCGAGTTGCCCGGCGAGCGAGATCAGCGAGTGGGCTTGAGAAGCCAAATCGTCGGTCGACGCCTGAGTGGCGTCCAGAACGGCCAGGCGACGCTGCGCCTCCAGCGCGAATGTCTGAAGCAGCCTGGCGGTCTTCTCCCGGCCGACGATCGTCGCGAGCGTCTCCAACGCGCTTTCCTGCAAGACCGGCTCCCGGATCGCGAGGGCAGGTTCCTCGCCGTCCCCGTCCGCATCATCCGAAACCGCCGGGTCGCCGGCATCCGGAACCGCGAACCTGTCGATCAGGGCGTGCAGTTCGTCGGGGTCGAACGGCTTGCCGATATGATCGTTCATTCCCGCCTCCCGAAACCGCGCGACCTCCTCGGCCATCACGTTGGCGGTCATGGCGACGATCGGCATGCGCGCATGCACGCCGCCCATGGCGCGAATTCGCGACGTCGCCTCGATGCCGTCCATGACCGGCATGCGGACATCCATCAGCACGAGATCGTAGCGCTGCCGCTGCACCGCATCGACGGCGCCTGCGCCATCCGAGACGACATCGATGCGGTGTCCCCATTCGCTGATGATGGCGACGGCCAGTTCCTGGTTCATCTCCACGTCTTCGGCGAGCAGGATATGCAGCGGGCGGTTCCTGCGCGGGCCGGCGGCCGAACCGTCCAGGAAGCCCGGATCGGCAGCCGTCGAGGCCGGCGCGAGATCGACCGTGAACCAGAACTCGGAGCCGTGCCCCTCGCGGCTGTCGAAGCCGATCTCGCCGTCCATCAGTTCGACCAGGCTCTTGCAGATGGAGAGCCCGAGACCCGTGCCGCCGTAAGTTCGCGAGGTCGAGGCGTCGGCCTGGCTGAAGCGTTCGAAAATCCGGCTCCGTTTCGAGTCCGGGATGCCGATGCCGGTATCCCGGACGCTGAATCTCAGGTGGTTCCTGTCCCCGTTCGATCGCAGGCTTCGGACCTCGAGCTCGACCTTTCCGTGAGCGGTGAACTTGAGCGCGTTCGACAGCAGGTTGAGCAGGATCTGGCGCAGCCTGGCGTCGTCGCCGATCAGGCTGGACGGGAGATCGGGCGCCACGCCGACGAGCAGCGCAACCCCCTTGTCGGATGCCTGCGGCCGCAGCAGGTCCGCCGCCCCTTCCACCAGGGCCAGTGGCGAGAACGGGCGCAGGTCGAGGTCGATCGCTCCCGCTTCGATGCGCGACACCTCCAGAACGTCGTTGACGACCGACAGCAGGGTCTTGCTCGCATCGTGGACAAGGCGGCTATAGCGCTGCATCGCGGGCGTCGTCAGTTCGCCGCTGTCCAGCATCAGGCGCGAAAAACCGATCACGCTGTTCAGCGGCGTCCGCAACTCATGGCTCATGACGGCCAGGAATTCGGACTTCGCATTCGCCGCGTTCTCCGCGGCGTCTTTCGCCGCCTGGAGTTCCTCCTGCTGGCGATGCCGCTCGCCGACATCGCGTATGACGGCGATGACGTCGGCGCTCTTGTGCTCGTCAGCCTTCAGGAGCGTGTAGACGGTTTCGACCCAGATCCATTTTCCCAGCCGGTGCCTGAGCCGGTGGACGCTCGTGGCGGTGGGATTCTCCTCGTTCAGGTCACGCCGTAGCAGAGCCAGCTTCGCCACATCCTCTTCATGGACGAAGTCTGTTCGATCCAACGCGACAAACTCCTCGGGCGAATAACCCAGAAGCTGCTTTATGGAAGGAGAGACGTAAATCCGCTCGTCATCATGATTGCGCAGCAACACGATGACGTCGCTCGTATTTTCGGCGAGCAGACGGAATCGCGATTCGTTGTCCCGCAATTCGAGCTCGAGACGTTTCTGTACCGTGATGTCCCGATAGGTCCTCACGGCGCTCGACGCGCCAAAGGATTTTGTTTTGATTTCCAGCACGGTGCCATTGGGTCGCGTGCGCTCATAGTGCGATCTGACGCCATCGATCAGCGTCGGCATGAGCAGGGACTTCACCTGGGCGTCGCTCTGCGCGAATTCGCCCTGAGCCGTCTGATAGTCGAGTATCGCCTGGGCTGTCGGTCGCGAGCGCATCAGGTCTTCCGGCAGGCCGAGCAGTTCGAGCGCGCGCTCGTTGAAAATCTCGATGCGTGTATCGTCGCCCACGACCATCAGACCGTCGTCCATGTTGGCCATGGTCGCGATCAGCATCTGGCTCTGGCGATCGGCCTCCATCTTGGCGGCCTTGAGTGCGGCGTCGTCGCGCAACTGCTCGGACAGGTCCCTCGCTATGCCAAGGAAGCCCAAGGGTCGCCCATCATCCGATGTGAGCAGGCTGACATTCAGCGAGACCGGGACGCGCTCGCCGCTCCTGGTGATGTAAGTCCATTGATCGAGGCTCGGCAGCCCCGCTTTCGCCTTGCAGACGAAGACATCGAAGCCAGGCGCAACCTCGTACCCGAGCTGCCGCGAGACGATCGCCGCTCTCTCGATGACTTCCTCAACGTCATGAAACAGGGCCGGCGTGCTCTTTCCGATCAGCTCCGAGGCTTCATAGCCGAGCATTGCCTCGGCGGCGGGGTTGAAGAGCGTGATCGTGCCTGAAGGGTTCGTCGCGATCACCGCGTAGCCCGCATGGTCCAGGATCGCCGATTGCAGCGCCGACGCTGCTTGCAGTTGCGCGGTCCGCTCGACCACCTGTCGTTCGAGACCCGCGTTCAGGTCGCTGATCGCCCTTTCGGCGGCCATTTGCGCGCTGATGTCATGAAGCGTTTTCGCCGCGCCGACGATCGTTCCGTCCGCGGCCCTTATGGCCGAAGCGCTCACCAGCACGTCGATCTCGCGACCGTCTCGCGTCTGCCTGATCGAGCGGAATTTCGACACCGTCTCGCCGCGAGCGACCCGCGTGATCATCAGCTGGTCGTCGGCGACCAGACGGGCGGGGGTGATCAGATGAGGCGCGATCTTGCCGATCGCCTCGTTGGCGCCGTAGCCGAAAAGGCGCTCCGCACCGCCGTTCCAGTCGATGATCCTGCCATCGAGCCCAAGCCCGATGATGGCGTCGTTGGAGCTTTCGACGATTGCGGCGAGGCGGGCCTTCTCGACGCTCGCCTGCAGTCGCCGCCGAACCCCGGCGAGATAGATATAGGCGAGTCCCGCCATCAGCAGACCGGCGGCGAGCGGCACGGACGCCACCGCCACGGGAGACGGCAGGTTGAGCTGCCGGAGGAAGGGCGGGCGGGCCCAGATTCTGATGCTCCAGCCACGCCCGTAAACCGGCAGCGTCGTTTGACGCAGAAGGAGCCCCTCCGTCCGCTGCGGCTCATCGGCCGTCGCAAAGAAGCGGACGGGCCCGTCCACGTCGTCGTCGGTGATCGAGAAGTCGAACTCGCCGCCCTGCATGTCGAAGCCGGCCAGAACCTCGTCGATGACCAGAGGCATGTAGGTCCAGCCGACGGTGCTCTGCCGGCGCAGCGGAACCGCCGAAGCCGTGGAGCCGGGCCGAACGACGGGCAGGAAGAGCAGAAACCCGCGTGAGTGCATTCCCGCCGCCTGGACGAGCGTCAAAGGCGCCGTCAGCGTCGCCTCGCCGCTGTCCATCGCCGTGATCGCGGCTTCCTTCCGATGGCCCTCGGAGGCGACGTCGAGCCCGATCGCCGCCGTGTTGGGCCCCTGCGGCTCGATGTACTGGATGACGAACCGTTCGCCTGCATGAGGAGCGAGTTGGCGGATGGCGAAGTCCGGCTTGCCGTCTTTGCGGGCGTCCTCGAGGAACGCGGCCTCGGCCGCGGGCGCGACCCGCCTGATGAACCCGAATCCCCGCGAGCCGACGAACTCCTCGTCAGGATTTCGCGTTTCCGAATACTGGCGAAATCGTTCGCGCGTGACGCCGTCGACGCCGGCTGCGATCACCGCTCCGCGAGCGCCTCGCAGGCCGTATTCGTAGATCTGCATCCGGTCGTCGATCTGCGAGGTCACGCGCGCGACCAGCGTCTCGAAGCGTTCCTTCGTCGTCGTGGCGTTGTCGGCGGAAACGCGCCATGCGACGGCCGCACCTGCCGCGATGCTCAGCACGGCAAGGCCGATCGGAATGATGATGTCGGGCCTGGTGAGTCTTTTGAGGTTCAAGGTGTCGTCAGCGTCGGGACGTTGGTTCAGCTCTTGATTGGCAGCAGACCGACCCTTTGCGGAGTAACGCCGGGGTCGATCGGACGCCATGATGGGTGGAGATCCTTAACAATCGTCCCGCACGATCGAAAAGACGTTCAGGATGCGGCAACGGCACGTTTCAGGTCAGTCTGTTCGTTGTCGCGGGCCGCTGATTGCCGGGTGCGGCCCACGGCCCGATGGATCGATGGCATGAGAGCTTTTTCACGGTCGGCATCGCCCACGCGTGAGGTCGAGGAGATCGGATCCACGGTACGCCCGCTTCGGCCGTCCGCCACGGCCGCAGCCGGCGCGCTCGAGGCGAGTTCACCGCGATGATCCCTCCTTCCTTTGATCCCGCGATCTACCGCAAGCTCTGCGCCGCCGTCACGGAAGCCAAGGTTCTGAGATTTTTCGGCATGCTGAAGGGCGAAATCCATGAGGGATTCGGCGAGCAGGCCGGCGACGCCGATATACAGCGCCTGATAACGGCGCGCGTTCACCGCGTCGCGTCGACGGCCGGCATGCTCGGCTTTCCGGTTCTCTCCGCGCTGTGTCGCGACGTCGAGCAGACGCTGAGCAGGCACGAGGACGTGGCGGACCTGCTTGCCGAACTGGAGCTGGAACGATTGCGTGTGCTCGCGCTCATCGCGGACGTCGAGAGCGGCAACCCGCCGCCTCAGATGAGCTGAGCGAGAGGATGTTTCGATAAACCTGTCATAACATCCAGGAGCAGGCCGCAGCGACGCGCATGACCCGTATGCGTGATGGAGAACCAGATGAGCACCGCCTCTGTCGAAAATCTGCGAGTGGCGATACTCGATGATGATCCGCTGTTCCGGGAAATGGTCGCTGCGTTCTTGCAGTCGGACCAGACGGTGACTTTGCACCAAAGCGGCGTTTATGACGAGCTCCTCAAGGATCTGACCGAGGAGCGCATCGACTGCGTGCTTCTCGATTACGACCTTGGCGGCGACAACGGGCTGAATGTGATCCAGAAGCTGCACGAGTATTTCGTCGACGTGCCGCCGATCATCATGCTCACCGGCGACGGCCGCGAGAAAACCGTCATCAAGGCGCTTCGCATGGGCGTGGCCGATTACATCGCAAAAAGCGATCTGGTCGCGAACGAGTTGAATGCGATCATCAGGAAGGTCGTCCGCAAACGGCGAAAGGAGATGCAGGCGAGGAGCGAGCACCTCCGTCTCTCCGCCGCATCCGGCACCGATCCCGGCACCGGATTGATCAATCGGGTTCAACTCGATGAACGCCTCCAGCAGATCGCTCAGCTAAGTCCGAAAGCGAGAAGCGCCTATGGCGTCATCCTGGTTGAAATCGTCGAGCTCACCGACATCACCGAGAAATTCGGCTTGAAGGCTGCTGACAAAGTGATTCTGGCTTTCGCCAAGCAGCTACAGAAACCTGTGCGATCAAACGATATCTTCGGACGCTACAGTCATAACCTGTTTTTGATAATCGCCAACGTGTTGTCGGACGCGGCCCTTCTGGATCAGATCTGCAGCCGCATGTCGGAGCAATTGCTGACGAGGCTCGATCTCGACGCAGCCAGTCTGACGTTTTCGGGGCGGATCGGCGCGAGCCTTTGCGACTCGGACACGCCGATCGGCAAGCTCGACCTGTCGCGCCTGCTGGACGACGCGCGTGCGGCTCTCGACAAGGCTCGCGAATCCGGCGCGATCTATGTTGTGGCCGATGCAAGATCGGTCGACGCCGCGCAAGCTCCCTCTGGCCGCGTCGAGGCGCCGCCAGGGGCGGCTGAGGCTCTGAGGTCGGTCGATCGCCGGCGCGAGCCTCGGCTGCGTGTCTATCGCAAGGGACAGATCGTCATCCCGCATCTGAACGCGACCATAGACTGCATCGTCAGGGACATGTCGAAGAGCGGCGCCCGCTTGCGGGTCGACACGCCCTTCGTCATTCCGCAGGAATTCGAGCTGGCCATTATCGGGGAGCATAGTCGCCGCAGCGTCGAGCTGCGTTGGCAGAAGGGAAATGATTTCGGTGTTGTATACGTTTAGATATTTAGTCCCGGCATCTGGTGGAGTGGATTCAGTCTGAATTTTACGGGCGCGATCGTCCATCGTTTGCAGATGAACTCGTATTGCGTGAGGCCCTTCAGTGTCTTGAGCCGGCGGCCGAAGTTGTAGGCGCTGACGAAGTCTGCGAGATGCCGTTTGAACCGCCCGGGGTTTGTCGGAGGCTCCGACTCCTGAGACGGCGGAGCCATGACGAACGAGACAACGAACAAGTTTTCGCCTCAGGTGCGTGCCCGCCCTCTTCGGATGTTGCTGGACCACGAGGGTGAGCCTCCGTCCCGCTGCGGCGATCATGTCGATCGCGCGGAAGATGGCTGCACGGCGCAGTCTGGCGTCGCGCCGAGGCGCCTGCGTCACGGTCTCCGCTTTCGGCGGCGGGCGTTGCGACCTATACTGGCATGATGGAACCGGCCTCCGAACCATCTGCTCGGCGGGCTGCGGCAGGTTCGCCGCGGCCGGGCCTGCTTTTGCTCGGGGGCGGCGCGCTTTGCCTGCTGGCGACCGGGCTCCTGCTGTGGGCGCGCGAGGGCGACGGGCTTTTCACCGATGGGCTGATCGCCGCCATCATCGCCTGTTTCTGATCGTGCGGGCCTGATGCTCCGCTTTCTCCCCGCGAGGTCGAATTGAACCGCCGCCTGATCCTGCCTCTTCTCGCTTTCCTCAGCGGAGCGGTCGCGCTCGCCGCAGCCGCCTTCATCACTTTCAGTCCGCAGGGCGCGACGCGCGGCGGCGGAACCGCCAGCGTCGGCGGGCCCTTTTCCCTGACCTCGGCCCAAGGAGCGACCGTGACGGACGCGCAGCTGCGCGGAGCGCCCTTCCTCGTCTTCTTCGGCTTCACCCATTGCCCGGAATTCTGCCCGACCAAGCTGTTCGAGATATCCGAGACGCTGCGCGTGGCCGGACCGAAAGGCGAAAAGCTGCGGGCGCTGTTCATCAGCGTCGATCCGCAACGCGATACGCCCGAGGTCCTGAAAAGCTATCTCGGCGCGTTCGATCCGCGCATCATCGGCCTGACCGGCGACCAGGCGGCGATCGACGGCGTGGTCAAGGCCTATCGCGCCTATGCGAAGAAGGTTCCGCTGAAGGATGGCGACTACACCATGGACCACAGCTTGCTGGTCTATCTGATGGACAAGCGCGGGGCGTTCGTCGGCGCCTTCAACAGTGAGCGCCCGCCTGCCGAGGCGGCGCGGGAATGGCTGAAACATCTGTGAATGGCTGAGGCGTCCTTATGAGCCGGCGCACCCGCCCGGGCGAGCGGCGGATCACCCCGGCCGGTCGCGATAGCGCGAGGTTCGCGCCAGTCCGTGCGCCGTCTTGTTCCACTCGAACCGCCTCGTGACGTATTCCAGCAGGGCGAGCCAGGCGGCGACCGAAACCAGGGCGTAGTAGAGCGGCAGCAGCGGCAGATAAAGCAGCAGCCCCGGCGCGCCACGGCGCAATGCCCCCAGCGCCGGCGGAAGCAGGATGGCGGCCATCCCGGCGATCCACAACGTGACGGCGAGCGCCGGGATGAGGCCGGCGAGTTCGCCCGGCGCCGTCGCGAAGCGCCCGTCGATCCAGGCCGCGATGGTCGCGACCGCGAAGATCGGGTAGCCGAGCGCGCTGACGACGCCGCCGAGCGCCAAAGCGAGGAACGCGAGCGTCGCCGCGAGGCCGGCTTCGCGCAGGAGCCGGTCCGGCCGCTGCAGGTGGCAGATCAGCGTCTGGACGTAGCCCTTGATCCAGCGCCGGCGCTGGGCGAACCAGGCCGGCAGCGTCACTGGCGCCTCCTCGAGCGTGCGCGAGGGCAGGTCGCCGATGCGGTAGCCGGCGCGCACCAGGCGCAGGCCGAGATCGGCGTCCTCGGTGACGTTCCAGGCGTCCCAGCCGCCGACGCCGCGCAGCGCCGCGACACGGAAATGATTGGAGGTGCCGCCCAGCATGATCGGCAGGCCGCAGCGCAGCAGGCCCGGATTCACGACGTCGAACAGCCCGGCGTATTCGAGCGCGAACAGCGAGGGCAGCCAGCCGTCGCGGGTGTTGTCGATCACCAGCCGCGCCTGCAGGCAGGCGAGATCGACCGGGGCGCGCAGGAAGCGCGCCGCCGCCTGCCGCAATTGCTGCGGATCGGGCACGTCCTCCGCGTCATAGATGGTCAGATATTCGCCCCTCGCCTCGAACAGGGCCAGATTGAGCGCGCGCGGCTTCGTCCGCGGGGCGCCGGCGGGCACGACGACGACTTCCATATGGGCCGGGACGCCGCGCCGGGCCAGGGCCTCGCGCATGCCCAGATCATGCTCCTCGACCAGCAGGCGGATGTCGAGCTTGGCCGGCGGGTAATCCAGTTCCGACAACGCGCCGAGCAGCTGCTCCAGCACCGCCTGCTCGCGCAGCAGCGGCACGGCGACCGTGTAGACCGGCAGGCGGTGCTGG
>JAKFWE010000135.1 GCA_021732895.1 Allobosea sp.
CATGCGCTAGCTGTTCTACGCGCGGCTCAACATCGACGATGCGCCGATGAGCCAGGCGGCGCTGGTCGAGGCGGTGCGCAGCGCCGACGTCCTCGTGCCGACGGTGACGGACAGGATCGACGCAGGGCTGATCGCGCAGGCGGGAGACCAGTTGCGCCTGATCGCCAATTTCGGCAACGGCGTCGACAACATCGATGTCGCAAGCGCGGTGCAGCGTGGCATCACGGTGACGAACACGCCCGGCGTGCTGACCGACGACACCGCCGACATGACCATCGCCCTGCTCATGGCGGTGGCGCGGCGCATCCCCGAGGGCGCGCGCGTCATCACCGACGAGGACTGGGGCGGCTGGTCGCCGACCTGGATGCTCGGCCGCCGCATCACCGGCAAGCGGCTCGGCATCGTCGGCATGGGCCGCATCGGGCAGGCCGTGGCGCGCCGCGCGGCGGCCTTCGGCCTGTCGATCCACTATCATAACCGCCGGCGCGTGCCGACGCGCATCGAGGAGGCGCTCGACGCGACCTACTGGGATTCGCTCGACCAGATGCTGGCGCGCATGGACATCGTCTCGATCCATTGCCCGCATACGCCGGCGACCTATCACCTGCTCTCGGCGCGCCGGCTCAAGCTGATGAAACCCGACGCGATCCTGGTCAACACGGCGCGCGGCGAGATCGTCGACGAGACGGCGCTGGCGCGGATGCTGGAGGCGGGCGAGCTGGCCGGGGCCGGGCTCGACGTGTTCGAGCACGAGCCGGCGGTCAATCCGCGCCTCCTCAAGCTCGCCCGCAGCCACCGCGTCGTCGTCCTGCCGCATCTGGCGTCCGCCACGCATGAGGGCCGCGCCGACATGGGCGAGAAGGTCATCGTCAACATCAAGACCTTCATGGACGGCCACAAGCCGCCGGACCGCGTGCTGCCGAGCATGCTTTAACGGGCTATCCCCTGCCGTCATGGTCGGGCTCGTCCCGATCATGACGGCAGAGCGCGATTCCAAGCCTCATCCAGCCCGCGCCGTATCGAACTGCCCGGTCTTGCGGAAGCGCCAGAGATAGGATGGCACGACCGCCTCGATCGATGTCGGCGACAGGCCGATGCCGGCGAAGTCACGACCCTCGGCCTTCGCCGCGTCGGACACCACGTTGTCGGTCTCCAGCAGGGTCACCTGATCGCGCGTCAGCATCAGGGCGTCCGGCATCAGGCCGAGCGTGACGCCATCAACGAATTCGAGCACCCTCGCCTGCAGCCGCGCCAGCGGAAACGGCAGGGTGACCAGCGGGCGCCCGCGGCCGGTGACCTCGCAGATATAGGCGACGAGCTCGCGAAAGCTCTTCACCTCGGGGCCGCCGAGTTCATAGACGCGGCCTGCTGGAATCACGCCGTCGATGGCGCGCGCGACCGCCTCGGCGACGTCGCCGACGAAGACGGGCTGGAACTTCGTCTCGCCGCCGCCGATCATAGGCAACACCGGCAGCATGCGGGCAAGCCCGGCGAAGCGGTTGAAGAAGCCGTCCTCCGGCCCGAACACGATCGAGGGCCGGAAGGTCACCGCGTCGGGAACCAGTTCCGACACCGCCGCTTCGCCCTGCGCCTTGCTTGCGCCGTAGAGCGAGCGCGAACCCGGATCGGCGCCGATCGCCGACATCTGCACGAGACGCGTCAGGCCTTGCGTGGCGCAGGCCCTCGCGATCGCGCGCGCGCCATCGGCCTGCACAGCCCTGAAACTCTGCCGGCCGCCCTCCTGCAGGATACCGACGAGGTTGACGGCCGCGTCGGCGTCCTTGAGCGCCGCCGCCACCGAGGCCGGATAGCGCAGATTGGCCTGGACGGCGTGAATCTGGCCGACCGTCCCGAGCGGCTGCAGAAATCCCGCCAGATCGGGTCTGCGCACCGCGACGCGGACCCTGTAGCCGCGCCTGGCCAGCGCCCGCACGACATGGCGGCCGACGAAGCCCGATCCGCCGAAGACGGTGACCAGTTGCGAGGCCGGGGACGAGGTCGCCATGTCGATCCATGCTCCGTGAGATATCCCCCGTCGTCCTATGGGAAGATGGCGCGGCTGTGAAGGCGGCGTCGGGCCGCGCCCCCGCCGCATTGGCCGGCGCCCAGCCCCGCGCGGCGACCGACAGCCGGAGATCGCCGTTGACAGCGTCCGGCCGCCCCCGTAAACGAACGCCCGTTGCCCAGGTGGCGGAATTGGTAGACGCACCAGCTTCAGGTGCTGGCGCCTGCAAGGGCGTGGAGGTTCGAGTCCTCTCCTGGGCACCAAAAATCTTGAGGGGCTACCAACCTCAAGGACTTAGGCCTTCTCAGAGTGTTGCGCTTGTGCGACCGTGTGACAACGGTGTGTGGCAAATGCTCTACAGGCTCGTTCGCTCAGTGAAGCGTCCCGACTCTTTCCAGCTCCAATTTGAACAGCGCATCCCGGCGGATGTATTGCCCCGAGCGGCCGGCCTCAGGCTCTCCATTCCGCTCGGCTCCGGCCAGTTCCAGGACCTCACCATCTCGCCCAAAGCAAAGGCCATCCGGTTCTCCTTGCGGACCCGAGACCCGAGCGAGGGCAAGGTGCGCAATGGCCGGCGGCGGCTTACCTTGAGGAGGTTTGGCAGACCCTCCGCGCCACCAAGCCGATAAGCCTCACCAAAAGGCAGGCCCATGCATTGGCCGGGGAGCTTTACCGGGCGTGGGCCTCAGAGGGGTCACGGCGGCAGTCCATAGCCGCCACACTCAAGCCCGGCCGCAAGGGCAAGGACCGGGGGCTTCCATGCCATCGCCAAGAAGCTCGATAGACTTGAGTTATAGGCGCGAATAGATCAAGCATGGTTGCTGAAAGTATGGACTGTTTAGACACGGTCATATTGATCTGTCAGAAGGCGGGCAGCGGGTTGATCATCAGGCCGCCATGGCCCTGGCCAAGCGCTCGGCGAAAAATGACGGCCAACTGCGCCGTTGCCATCATCCATTCGCGCAAGCCATCCTCCACTCCTTCTCGGAGCGGTTCACTCCGCTTCCAGGCTTGTCCGTGCCGCTGGTCGACGAGGCGCCGGTCCCGGTCAGTCGCCCCATGAACATGGGCTGTCGCCGAAGGCCGCCACCGGCTAGGATGACGTTGGCCCTTAAAAACGCAGGGCTATGCTGCGGGTAGGCCGCACGCGCGCCGGGGCGTTGGGAGTGAGGCGGCGCATGATCCAGGTGCTGCTCGTCGAGGATGACGCGCCGACGCGCTGGCGCCTCCAGGATGCACTGGGGGCGACCGGTGAATTCGCCGTCACCGCCGCCGCGACCATCGTGGAGGCCAGGACCCGCCTGTCGGAAGCGACGCCCCGTGTGCTGCTGACCGACATGCAACTCCCCGACGGCCATGGCCTCGACCTGATCCGGGAGACGCGGCAGCGCCATCCCGAGACGGAGATCATGGTGATCTCGATCCTCGGCGACGAGGAGAGCGTCATCGCCGCGATCCGCCAGGGCGCCACAGGCTATCTCCTGAAGGACGCCTTCCCGACCGACATCGCGGCGACGGTGCGCGATCTCGTCGCCGGCCATTCGCCGATCTCGGCTTCGATCGCGCGCTTCATCGTGCGGCGCACACAGGCGCAGCCCGCCGCGGCTTTGGCCCCGCAGGGGCTCAACACGGCGCGGCTGACGCCTCGCGAGATCGACATCCTCTGGGGCATCGCCAAGGGCTTCAGCTATGCCGACATCGCCGGCCATCTCGGCCTGTCGCGGCAGACGGTGCCAGGCCACATCAAGAACATCTACCGCAAGCTCGAGGTCAACACGCGCGGCGAAGCGGTGTTCGAGGCGCTGCAGCAGGGCCTGATCCGGCTGTGAGCGCGGCGGCGGCCGAGTCGGAGCCGATGCCGGCTGCGCCTGTCGCCCCGTCCCGGCTGGCGCTGCGGCTGCTATTCTACCTAGCGCTGCAGGCGCTCGTCGTGCTCGGCTGTCTTGGACTCGTGGCTCTGCCGAGGCCCGAGCCACCGCCGCGCTGGCAGCTCACCGAGGCGCGGCTGGAGCCGCCGGGCGTGACGGTCGGCCTGCCGCATCGCCATGACGCCAGTTTCACGATGGCGGATCCGCCGCGCTATGTGCTGGCGTTCGAGAGGCCCCCCGGCCTGCCGGACGAGCCCTGGTCGGTGCTGCTGCCACGCTTCACCAACGGCGTCACTGTCGCCGTCGACGGCGTCGAGATTCTCGACAGCCGCCGCAATCCGGCGGCGAACCGGCCCGATCGAAGTTCTCCCGAGATCGTGGTGATCCCGGCGTCCCTGCTGCGGGAGGGGCGGAACGAGCTGACGGTCCGCCTCTTCGTCTGGGGCCCGCTCACCGGCTTTCTGGACGGCATCTATGTCGGGCCGGATGCGGTGCTGCGGCCGGCTTATGACCAGCGCGTCCTGCTCTTCCTGACGCTGCCGGTCATTCTGGCAGCCTGGCAGGGCATTCTCGCGGTCATCCTCGGCATGATATGGCTGATGAGACGCCACGAGCCGGAATACGGCGCGCTCGCCGCCTCGATGGCGATCGGCGTGATGCAGGCCTTCATCGTGGCCCCGAGCGGCCAGTCGTTCTACGCCGGGCTCAACGCGGTCTTGATCGCGTCGGCGCCGCTGCAGAGCGCCTTCGGAGTGCTGTTCCTTCTGCTGGTCCTCGGGCTGAAGGCGCCACGTTTCACCACGCTGCTCTTCCTGCCCGGCCTGATCATCACCGTGACCGGGCTGTTCGGCGGACCTGGTGCGGTGCGTGCGGTCTATCTCGCGCTCGGTCCGCCGACGGTGGCGTTCTGCCTTGTCCTGATCGCTGTCCTCATCGCGCTCGCCTACCTGCAACGCCGCGACGCGATCAGCCTCGTGCGCGGCAGCGCGATCACGGTCGTGCTGTTCTTCTGCGTGCATTACATCCTGTCGATCCTGGACATCGCGCCCGACCACCGCCTCTTCCTCGCGCGCCTCTCCTGCTCGGCCATGTTGATCGCGATCGGCATCGGACTGACCTGGCGCTTCGTCCGGGCGCTGAACGAGGTCGACAGCTTCGCCGGCCGAATGGTTACGCTCGTGCGCGAGGCCGAGGACAAGCTCCGCGCGACCTTGTCGTGGGACGAGGAGCGGGCGCGCGCCATGGCGCTCGCGGCGGAGCGGACGCGGCTGATGCGCGACCTGCACGACGGGCTCGGCGGCCAACTCGTCAGCATCGTCGCGCTGAGCGAGCGTCAGCAGGCCGCGCCAATCGGCGAGGCGGCGCGCGCCGCGCTGAAGGATCTGCGGCTGGTGATCGACGCGATGGACGATATCGGCGGGGATCTGATGCTGGCGCTTGGAGCCTGGCGGGAGCGGATCGCGGCGCAGTTGCGGGCTCACCATATCGAGATCGCGTGGCGCGTGCTGACGCCGCAGGGGCTGCCCCTCCATCCCGAGCTGCGTCCGGGCCACGTCATCCAGATTCTGCGCCTGCTCGACGAGGCGGTGACCAACGCGGTCAAGCATTCCGGCGCCAGGACGATCACGGTGGAAATCGAGACCGTCGCAGCGGCGGACGGTCATCGCGGCCGCATCAGCGTGCGGGATGACGGCCGTGGCTTCGACGCCCAGGCCGGCGGCCCCGCCCCTCTCCTGGCCGGGCGGGGCCTCGCCAACATGCGCCGACGGGCCGAACGTTGCGGCGCGCAACTCGCGATCGTCTCGGGCCCGGAGGGGACGCGCGTGACGCTCGACCTTCCGGGCCGTTTCGCCGATCTCGAAGCGCCTGGCGGTTGAGCGGTGCTCAGAAACGCCCGACGCGGTTGACCGGACCGCCGCGATTGCCAGGCGTGCCGGGGCGCACGACGCGCGCTCTGGCGCCGACCCTGCGATAGGGCCTCGCCGCCGCCGCGCGGGCGGCCGGAGCGGCGACCACGGGCGCACCGACCACGACCGGCGCAGGGCGGACCACGACCGGCGCAGGGCGGACCACGACCGGCGCGGGGCGGACGACGCAGCCCTTCGGCACGCCGACCGTCTTGCAATAGACCACCGCCTCGGCCGGCGCGGCGGCCAGCGTCAGACTCGCCAGCGTGGAAAGCGCGGCGAGGGCGAGGCCGCTGCGCGTGAACCCTGGAATGCGAACCATCGTCTGGTGCTCCCTTGCATTGCGCGTCTTCGGCCCGGCCGGACGGCCACGCCTTCGCGACGTCGCTTCAATCTGAGGCTCTCCGCCCGCCGCCGGTATCCCATGAAGATGGGGTGGCGGAGCGCGGCCTGCGGTGGCGTGATGCGTCGGGCCGACGCGTCGGAACCGGGACATGCGGCCGGCCGGAGGGAAGACTTCATGCCGGGCGAACCAGTGCCGCCTGCCGCCGCCGCGGCGGCGGAGAGCGTCAACAGCGGCATCGCGCCGTTCGACGCGGTGCGACGCCTCGTCGAGACCGTCGATCGCGAGATCGTCACAGCCTTGACGATCCTGCCTGGCCTGCCGGGCGAACTGGCGGCCGTGGCCGAGCGCGGCTGGCCTGAGACGGCGGCGACGCTGCCAGGCACGCTCGGTGTCTGCCTCGCCGTCGCGCTGGTCTTCGTCGCCGCGCGCACCGCCCTGGCGCCAGCCCGGCGCCGGGCCGGGACGATGCGCAGCGCGCTCGCCGGGATGGCGGGCCTCGCCGGCCTTGAAATCCTGGCGCTGCTGGCGGGAGCGCTGGCCGGACGCGTATTGCTCGTGCGGGGGCTCGGCATCCTGCCGGGCGCCGAGGCGCTGCCGCGCGACATGGTGATCGCACTGGTGCGCTGGTTGATGGGGCTGACGCTGCTGTTCATCCTCTTCCAGCCCGCGAAGAAGCGCTTCCGGCTGGCGCGGCTCGACGACGAAGGGGCGCGCAAGGCGATGCGCTGCTTCGCGATCCTGCTGGCGATAGCCCATCTGCACGCGGTCCTGCTCGCCTCGGCGCAACGGGCGGGCCTGAGCGGCGAGGCCGCCAAGCTGATCTCCGGCCTCGTTGCCGCCGCGCTGACGGCGGGCGTCGTTCGGGTGTTCGTGTCGCTCGGACGCCACGGCATCGGCGCGGGGGCGAGGTTGTTGGCGATCGGGCTCAGCCTGCTCGCCCTCGTCTTCTGGCTCTGGGGCTGGGTGAGCGGCGCCTTCGCGCTCTACCGTGGCGCCGTGGGGACGATCGTGGTGATGCTGGTGGCGCTCGCGCTCGACCGGGCGGTCGCCGTCAGCATCCGCGATTCGCGCCAGCCGGCCGAGATGCGGCGACTCTTCGTGCTGCGCGTGGTCATCGACAGCCTCGCGGCGGTGATGATCCTGCGGATAGGCTTCGAATTCTGGCTGGTCGGGGCCTTCGGCTGGCTCCCGGCCGATGGCGGGCAGATGCTCGGCTATCGGCTGAACTTCGCCTCGCTCGTGTTCGTGATCGGGGCCGCCTGCGCTGCGCTCGTGCATGTCTGGACCGAGGCGGCGCTCACGCCGACCGAGGCCGCCGGCACGGCGCAGGAGCGGGATGCGCGCCTCGCCCGGCTCTCGACGGTGTTGCCGATCCTGCGCGCCACCACGATCACACTGATCGTCGTGGTGTTCTCGCTGGTCGGCCTCTCGGCTCTGGGCGTCGACATCACTCCGCTGATGGCCGGCGCCGGCATCGTCGGCCTCGCGATCAGCTTCGGTTCGCAGGCGCTGGTCAAGGATATCGTCTCGGGCGTGTTCCACATCGTCGACGACGTCTTTCGGATCGGCGAGTCGGTCGAGTTCGGCGACCGACGCGGCCTCGTCGAAGAAATCAACCTGCGCAGCGTCCGCCTGCGCGAGGAAGACGGCCGGCTGCATACGCTTCCCCTCGGCGAACTCGGGGCCGTCACCAATCACAGCCGCAAGCTGGTGCGCCTGAGCGTCACCGTCGCGCTCGACCGCGCGCTGGACCGCGACGACATCATGCTGTTCACGCGCCAGGCCGCCGCCGCCCTGCGCAGCGAGCCGCCGATACGCCAGGCGATCGTCGGCGACATCGGGGCCAAGCTCAACGAGCCCGCGGAGGGAGAGAGCGCCTCGCTGGTCTTCTCCTTCAGCATCGGCGCCGCGAGCGCCGAGCGTGGCCGGGCGCTGATCCAGCGGCTGGTCGAGGAGGCGATCGACGAACTCGCCATTCCCGGTATCCGCCGCAGCGTGACCGTCACCACGGACGCGCTTTCGAGCGCCGTGCCCGTGGCGGACGCCGTGCCCCGGGCCGCCGCGTGAGCGCTACCCATGAACATGGCATGGGCGAGGGAGGCGCATCGCGCCATGCTCCGATCTCTCGCTGGTCGCGCGACCGCGGGGCGACTTGCCATCCGAGAGGACCGACCCATGAAGACATCGCTGTTGCTCGCCTGCGCCCTCCTGGTCGCCGGCACCTCCTTCGCCGGCGCCCAGTCGGGGCCGACGCGCGCCGAACAGCTGGCCTGCCGGGCCGATGCGCAGAAGCTCTGCGCCTCCTTCATCGGCCAGCCACAGCCGATGAGTGGCTGCCTGCGCACGAACAAGGCCAAGCTCTCGGCCGAATGCCGCAAGGTGATCGAGGCGCGCGGCGGCTGAGCGCCGGCGCTGGCGCGGCCGGCGGGATCCGGACGGAAGCGGCAGGGGGAAGCGTGCCGATGCGAAGCGGGATAGTCGGCCGCGCCCTGATCGGGGCCATGCTGCTGGCGCTGGCGGCGGGCGGCTGCGCCGGGTCCGGCCGCGGGCTGCTGGCGCCGGTGGCAAAGCTGCCGGCCGAAGCGCAGACGCGGACCATCCTCGCGGTGACGACTCGCGGCCCGGCGACCGAGCTTCCGGGCCATCTCTTTTCAGGCGAGCGCGGCGACACGGCGCGCTACGCCAGCCTCACCTTGTCGCTGCCTAAGGGGCGGGCGCCGGGCTCTGTGCCGACGGATGCCGAGAGCCCCGACCCCGACAGGCATATCGTGCTCGTCGGGGCGCGTGAGCTCGACGCGACTCAGTTCACGGGGCTTGCTCGGGCCGAGCTGAAGATGAGGCGTCGGGCTCTCGTCTTCACCCATGGCTACAATACCCGGTTCGACGAGGCCGTGGTGCGCCTCGCCCAGATCGTCGACGACACCGGCTACGCCGGCCTGCCGATCCTGTTCAGCTGGCCTTCGCGGGGCGGCGTCCGCGACTATGGCTACGACAAGGATTCCGCCAGTTTCAGCCGGGACGCGATGGCGGAACTGTTTGCGCGGCTGGCGCGCGATCCGGGCATCGCGGGCATCGACATCTTCGCCCACTCCATGGGCAACTGGCTCACGATGGAGACGCTGCGTCAGCTCTCGATCGCGGGCGACCGGAAGACGCTGGGGCGGCTCGGCACGATCGTGCTGGCGGCGCCCGACATCGACATGGACGTGTTCCGGACCCATATGGCGCGGCTGCGCCAGCTCGCGCCGCGCATCCTGCTCTATGCCTCGCGGGACGATTACGCGCTCAACCTGTCGCGACGGCTGTTCGGCGGCAAAATCCGGGCCGGGGCGAACACCGATCTCGGCCAGTTCCGCGCGCTCGGCATCGATGCGCACGATCTTTCGCAGGTCGCGGGCGGCATCGGCCGCAACCACAACAAGGCGTTCGGCGACGGCGCCACCATCGCCGCGATCGGGCAGGCGATCTCCCATGGCGCGGGGTCCGCCCGGCAGGAGGGATACTCCCTGAGCGAGCGCATCGACACCTTCGGCCGCTCCGTGACGCTGCTGGGCGACGCTCTCATTCCCGGCCCACCCTTGGGAGGATCGCGATGACCGCCTCCTCGATCTCCTCCCGGCCGACGGCCATGCCAGTGCTGCTCGGCCTCGCCATCATTCTGGCCGGCTGCAACGAGAAGCCCGCGGCCTCCGCTCCGCCTCCGGCCGAGGTCCGCGTGGCGGCGCCGGTATCGCGGCCGGTGACGCGCTACCTCCAGCTCACGGGCCAGACCGCTGCGGCGAAGCGGGTCGATCTCGTCGCGCGGGTCTCGGGCACGTTGACCGAGATCCGCTACAGCGAAGGCAAGGCCGCGAAGCAGGGCGACGTGCTCTTCGTAATCGAGCCCGACAATTACCGGCTGAACCTTCAGCTCGCCGAGGCCGCCGAAGCGCAGCAGAAGGCCCTGCTGGTCCAGGCCGAGGCCGATCTCGCCCGCCAGAAGCAGCTCGCCCAGCGGCAGTCCGCCTCGGAGGCCGCGCTCGACAACGCCCAGAGCCGGCGCGATTCGACGGCGGCCGCCCGCGAGCAGGCCGCAGCCCAGGTGGCGCAGGCGCAGCTCAACCTGGCCTATACGGAAGTGAAGGCGCCGTTCGACGGCATCGTCTCGGCCCATCTCGTCGACCAGGGGGCGCTGGTCGGCGTCGGCGGGCCGACGCTGCTGGCCTCGATCGTCCAGAGCGACCCGATCAAGGTGCGTTTCTCGCTCGACGAGCACACCGTCTTGCGCATCCGCGACGCGATGCGCCAGCGCGGCCTGACCCTGGCCGGGCTCGGCGCCATCCCCGTCGAGATCGGCCTCGACACCGATGCCGGCTATCCGCATCAGGGCCAGCTCGACTATGTCGCCCCCGAACTCGACACGGCCAGCGGCACGCTCGCGGCCAGGGCTTCAATCCCGAACCCGCAGGGCGTGCTGCTGCCGGGGCTCTATGTTCGGGTGCGGCTGCCCCTGCAGAAGGACGTGCCGTCCCTGCTGGTGCCGGAGGCGGCGCTCGGCGCCAGTCAGACCGGGCGCCATGTGCTCGTCGTCGATGCGCAGGACCGCGTCGAGCAGCGCGCGGTCGAGATCGGCGAGACGAGCGAGGGCGGGCTGCGGGTGATCCGCGCCGGCCTCGCCGCCGGCGACCGCGTCGTGGTCGGCATGATGCAGAACGCCATCCCCGGCAGCCGTGTGCGGCCGGTCGCCGACGTCGGGAAGTCCGCCCGCTGATGGCCAGGTTCTTCATCGAGCGGCCGGTTCTGGCCAATGTCATCGCGGTCCTGACCGTCATCCTCGGGCTGGTGGCGCTGCTGCGCCTGCCTGTCGCGCAATACCCCAATGTCGTGCCGCCGACGGTGCAGGTCACGGCGCGCTACCCCGGAGCGAGCGCGGCGGCGATCGCGCGCGAGGTCGCGCTGCCGATCGAGCAGAAGGTCAACGGCGTCGAGAACATGATCTACATGTCCTCGACCAGCACCAGCGACGGCCTCTACACGCTGACCGTGACCTTCCGGACCGGCGCCGACGCGGACAAGGCGCAGATCCTGGTGCAGAACCGCGTCGCAACGGCGCTGCCGCAGCTTCCCTCCGTCGTCCAGACACAAGGGGTCCAGACCAACAAGCGCTCGACCGCGATCCTCCAGATCGTCGCGCTGACCTCCGACCGGGCGGAGCAGAACAGCCTGTTCCTGTCGAATTTCGCGACGCTGAACCTTCTCGACGAGATCGCGCGGCTGCCGGGCGTCGGCGCCGTCAACGTCTTCGGAGCGGGACAATACGCGATGCGGATCTGGCTCGATCCGCAGAAGATGCAACTGCGCGGACTGTTGCCGGCCGACGTCGTCAACGCGGTCAACCAGCAGAACCGCGCCGTCGCCTCCGGCCAACTCGGCACGGCGCCCACTGCCGGCGACCAGGCCTTCCAGACCACCCTGCTGACGCCCGGCCGGCTCGACGAGGTCGAGGCCTTCGAGGCGATCATCGTGCGGGCCGACGGCAACCGCATAACCCGCCTGCGCGACGTCGCCCGCGTCGAACTCGGCGCCCAGGCCTATGGCCAGGATTTCCGGCTGAACGGCCAGCCGTCGGCCGGGCTCGCCATCTTCCAGCTGCCGGAGGCGAACGCGCTCGAGGTGGCGAAGCTCGTGCAGGCGCGGATGACAGCCCTCTCGGCGCGCTTTCCCGAGGGCATGGGCTGGAGCGTGCCCTTCGATACGACGCGCTTCGTCGAGGCCTCGCTGAGCGCGGTCTACAAGACGCTTGTCGAGGCTACAGTGCTCGTGCTGCTGGTGATCCTGATCTTCCTGCAGGACTGGCGCGCGACGCTGGTGCCGGCCACGACCGTGCCCGTGACGATCATCGGCGCCTTCGCGGTGATGGCGGCGCTCGGCTTCACCGTCAACATCTCGACATTGCTGGCGGTCGTGCTCGCCATCGGCATCGTCGTCGACGACGCCATCATCGTGGTCGAGGGCGCGGTCCATCACATGGAACGCGGCCTGAGCCCGCATGACGCGACCGTGCGGGCGATGGAGGAGCTGATCGGCCCGATCATCGGCATCACGCTGGTGCTGATGGCGGTGTTACTGCCGGCCGCCTTCCTGCCGGGGCTGAGCGGCGAGATCTACCAGCAATTCGCTTTGGTGATCGCAGCGACGGCCCTGATCAGCGCCGTCAACGCGGTGACGCTGAAGCCGGCGCAATGCGCGCTCTGGCTGCGGGCGCCGAAACCGGTCGCGCAGCGCGCCTGGATCTACCGGATGTTCGAGCGCGGCTACGGCGCCTGCGAGCGGGCCTATGTCGGGCTGGTGCGGCGGCTGGTGGCGCGCAGCGCGGCGGTCTTCACGGTGACGCTTCTGCTCGTGGGGGCGTCGGTCCATGCGCTCAGCCGCATCCCGACCTCCTTCCTGCCGGTCGAGGACCAGGGCTACATGCTGGTCTCGGTGCAACTGCCGGACGGGGCCTCGCTGGCGCGCACGACGGCCGCGCTCGACGAGGTCACGAAGCGGGCGCGCACCGTGCCCGGCGTCGACAAGATCATCGCCATCGCCGGCCTCGCGGCGCTCAACGACAATGCCAGCCTCGCCAATGCCGGCGTCGCCTATGTGATGCTGACGGACTGGAAGGTGCGCAAAAAGGGCGAGGACCTGCTCGGGCTCTATGGTGCGCTCAACCGGGCGATGGCTGATCTCGATGACGGCGCGGCGCTTGTGCTGCCGCCGCCGCCGATCCAGGGCATCGGCAACGCCTCGGGCTTTACCATGAAGGTCGAGCTGCGCGACGGCGGCTTCGATTACGCCAAGCTCCAGCGCCTCGCCGACGCCATCGCCGACCGCGCCCGGGCGCAGAACAGCTTCCAGGCGGCGCGCAACACCTTCAGCGCCCAGGCGCCGCAGGTCGAGCTCGCCATCGACCGCACCAAGGCCGAGGCGTTGGGCATCTCCTTCGGCGCCGCCGCCGACGCGCTCGGCGCCTATGTCGGCTCGGCCTATGTCGGCCAGTTCAGCAAGGGAGGCCGTGTCTTCCCGGTCTTTGTCCAGGCCCAGGCCGAGGCGCGGATGGAAGCCGAAGGATTGCGGACGCTGAAGCTGCGGGCCAAGAACGGCGAAATGGCGCCGCTCGGCGCCATCGCCGACATCCGTCCCGGCGTCGGTCCGTCGCTGATCAGCTTCCACAACCTCTACCCGGCGGCGACGCTGATCGGCGCGCCCAATCGCGACGTCAGCTCGGGGGAAGGTCTCGACATCCTCGCCGAGATCGCCCGCCAGACGCTGCCGCCCGGCACGGGCTACGAATGGGCGGCGCTCTCCTACCAGGAGAAGGAGCTGGCGGGGCAGGTCTTCGTCGTCTACGGCTTGAGCCTTCTGCTGGTCTACCTGGTTCTGGCCGGACAGTACGAGAGCTGGATCGCGCCGCTCGGCGTCATCCTCTCCGTGCCGCTGGCGCTGCTCGGCACGGCGGGCGCGATGCTGGCGCTCGGGCTCTCCAGCAATCTCTACACGCAGATCGGGCTCGTGCTGCTGATCGCGCTTTCGGCCAAGAACGCGATCCTGATCGTCGGCTTCGCCCGCGACCTCCACCTCAAGCGCGGGCTGCCGCTGGCGGAGGCGGCGGTCGAGGCGGCCCGGCTGCGGCTGCGGCCGATCTTGATGACCTCGCTCACCTTCGTCCTCGGGCTGGCGCCGCTGGTGCTGGCGAGCGGCGCCGGCGCCAACGCGCAGAAATCGATCGGCTTCGCCACGCTGACCGGCATGATCGGCTCGACCCTGCTGACCGTCGGGGTGGCGCCTTCGGTCTTCGTCGTGCTGCAGCGTCTGGAGAGCCGGTGGCGAGGCGGCGGGGCCGCGCCCGTCTCCAGCGAGTCCGCGTGAAGTGCTTCTTCAGATTCTACCAACTCAAGTGCTCAAGACAGTGTTGTGCTTGTGTGACCGTGTAACAACGGGGTGCGTCAATGCTCTACAGCCCCGTCCGCTCAGTGAAGCGCCGCGAGTCCTTCCACAGTCTTCCGCCCTCCTTCACCCGCTCGTTCAGCGTCCGCGCGATGCGGCCGATCGTGGCCGCCATCGCCATGAAGGCAGCCGCATAGGCGAGGATGCCGCGGACCGTCTCTCGCGGAAGGAGCAGATCAAGTCGGCGCCGCCGAAGATGGTCACGCCTCGACCATCGCGCTTGCGCGGCGAAATCCTCTATCTTCATGGATGACCATCCTGTCGTGAGGGCAACTCCAACGAAAAGAGCCGAGCGCTGTGTCAACGCATCAGAACCTCCGTCGGCGCCAGCGGAAGTCCCGCCGCCGGTGCGCGCCTCATTTCGAGTTCGGCCGCCGCCTCTGCGCCTCCTTGGCGTTGGCGACGGCGGCAGTTCCGAGCAGCTCGTGGGTGACGCCGGCATAGTCCCTGACCGGGAGGTTGACCCGCGCCGCCTCGAGCTTCTCCCCGAGCATCCCCCCGTCATCGTGCGGCGGATCGATGTCGGCGAAGATGATCGTGGTTGGCGGCAGGCCCTCGAGGTCGGCCCCTTTCACCAGGTCGATGCGCGGGGCTTTTGAGCGGGGCCGGCCGGGGTTCGCCGCGTGAACCGGCCCATCACAGCTTTGGCCAGTTTTGCGAGCGCAGGCCGGAGGCGTCATGGACGTCGATGTCGACGATCACCCGGCCGCGCCATTCCGCCGGCGCGGAACCGAGAATACGGCCCATCTCATCGCGGCTTGGGAAGGATGCTGTCGTTCCCACGCGCGTGACCGATGCCGACGCCGCGACGATGCTCAGTTCCGTGGCCCGCCGCACCGGCAGGCCCAGCGCCAGGAAACCGGCGAGACTGCCGACCAGAACGTCGCCGGCGCCCGACGCGTCCACGACCACGACCGCAGGGGCGGGAAGCAGGATCGTTTCCCGCGCATCGGCGAGGAGCGCTCCGCCACCGCCAAGCGTGACGATGCCGACGCCGCCGCAATCCCGGCGCAACGCCCGCGCAGCCGGCTCGCCGTCCAGGCCGGTCAGCTGCCTCGCCTCGACGGCGTTGGCGACGACGATGTCGAAGCATGGCAGCAGCGCCGCCATGCCCTGCCGGATGGGCGCCGTGTTGAGAATGGTCGTCGCGCCGGCCCCGCGTGCCGCCGACGCGCCCGCGCGCGTCGTATCGACATCGAGATTGCCCTGCATCAACAGGATGTCGCCGGCGCGCAGCCGAGCGGAGGCGGCGACGGCTTGCTCTCCGGTCAACGCACCTGCGCAGGCGGCGCTGCTGACGATCATGTTCTCGCCGTCGGCCGCGACCCAGATCGTCGAGATGTCGGTTTGCAGGTCGGGCTGCACGAGCCAGGCCGTTTCGAGGTCGGCCTCCTGCTCCAACGACCGCCTCATGACGGCCGCATCGGCATCCGCGCCCACTGGCGCAACGAGCCGGGTCGGCGCGCCCGCTCTGGCCGCAGCGAGGGCCTGATTCAGGCCTTTGCCGCCAGGACAGCGCATCGCGGCCCCCGAAAGCAGCGTTTCGCCCGGCAGCGGCAGCCGTTCGACAGGTTGTATGATGTCGAGCGTCGCGTTGCCGAGGACGAGGACGCGCTTCATCGGCGCACCGCGCGGACAACCTCCATGAAGCGGGCCAGGCGCACGGGATCGACCTCGTTCCACCAGCCCCCCTCATGCTTGAGGGCGCTGGCGACGATGACCGCATCCGCGAACCGCAGGATCGCGGCCACATTGTCGGGCGTCACCCCGCTGCCGACCAGAACCGGCAGCGTCGTCGAACCGCGCACTGTCTCGAGATCATCGAGATTTGCTCCATCCCCCGTACGCTGGCCGGTCACGATCACGGCGTCCGCGTCGAAGAAGGCGGCATCGCGCGTCAGCTCCGTCAGGCTCCTGTCCGCCACGATCGCGTGCGCGCCGTGTTTGACATGGACATCCGCGAAGACCGCGACATCGCCGGCCCGCAACCAGGAGCGGTAACGGCTCGCCGCACCGGCCTTGCCCTCCATGAAGCCCTCATTGGCGACATAGGCGTTGGCCCACTGGTTCACGCGCACGAACTGGGCGCCCGACGCCTTGGCGACCGCCAAAGCCTGCACAGCGCCGTTGGCGAGGACATTGACTCCCACCGGAAGACCGGTTTCGCGACGCACCAGCTCCGTCATGACGGCCATCGTCGCCGCCGTCTCGGGCCCGAGTTCGTCCGGCTTGGCGAAGGGGATGTCGCCGTGGTTTTCGACGATCAGCCCGTCGACGCCGCCTGCCCGATAGCGCTCCGCCTCTGCACGGGCGTGGTCGTAAAGCACCTGAACCGGCGCGCCGTCATAGTGCGGCGAGCCCGGCAAAGGCAAAGCATGGATGACGCCGATCACGGCCTGCCTGCGGCCGAAAATGCGCGCTATGGCGTTGTCCTTGAGCCGAAAGACGGATGCATTGGCGGGAATCATGGCTCTCACGCAGGGTTAGGCAAGGTTGGGACAGGAGCATCGGCGCCGCTCAATGCGAGCAGCCGCGATGCGGTCGGGCGCATTTCCTGCGCGCCGAACTGGGAGACCTGCAGGCTGCCCGCGATACAGGCGAGACGAAGCGCCAGGTCCAACGGGCAGTCATTGAGCCAGGCGGCGAGCAGGCTGCCGACAAGGCTGTCGCCGGCGCCCGTCGAATCGACGACCCTGGTCGATGGCGCGAATGCCCTCGACAGGCCGCCGTCACGGCCGATGGCGACGGCGCCGTCGGCTCCGAGCGTCACGACGACGCATTCCGGCCAGGCTTGCGAAGCCGCCGTCGAGGCTGCGGCGCGCTGTGACAGCAGCGAGAGCGCCATCGAGAGATTGGCCGACTCGCCGACGATCTTGTCGAGAGATTCCCTGTGCAGCACGACGACGTCGAACAGGGCGAAGATGCTGTCGGCATGCGCCGCGAGCCAGGCGTCAGGCAGGCCGGTCGCCTGCATGCTCGTCTGAAATCCCCTGGCGCGCGCACCGGCGATAAGTTCGATGTGATCTGGAACCTGGTATCCCTCCAGATGCAGGCACCAGCGCAATCCGCCCGGATCGGTCGTCTCCACGAAGCGGCGGACATCGACGGCGGCGAGGTTCGACGGCTCGCTGATGATCGTACGTCTGCCATCGGCTTCCACCAGCACGAGGGCCCGGTTCAACCGTCCCTCGCGGCGTTGCCTCGGGACGATGAGATCGACGCGTCTCGCGGCCAGTTCGGCGGCCGCCCAGTCGCTGTCCTGATCGACGCCGATTGCGGTGATCAGCGAGGCCGCGACCGTGAAGGGCGCACCCAGGTTGGCGGCGATGGCGGCGACGTTCGCCGCCGGCCCTCCGATCGACTTCTGGATCTTCGCCGCCAGACGCCGCTCCTCCGGCTTCGGCAACCGGTCGAGGCTGGCGGTGTAGTCGACGCTGACATAGCCGACGCAGGTCAGGCGCGGCACGGAGGCGTCGATCCGCGCGTCCTGCTCGCTCGGGCGCTTTCGCGCCGTCAGCGACCGGGCGGTCTCGGCGGGACGGTAATCAAGCGCGGCAATCGCCTGATCGACCCGCGCGCGCGTCGACGCAGCCACGGGCACCCGACCACTGATGACATGCGACACGGTGCCTTTCGAGACCCCGGCGAGCCGGGCGACATCGTCGATGGTCGGCTGCGACCTGCCTGTGTCCTCGCGATCGCCTGCCTGCCCCCCCGTCACGGCCGGCCCTCGGCGGCGCGAGCCTGACGCAGCAGCCCGAGGCGCCGCCGATAGGCGTCGCTCATCATGGCCTCGCCATCGCTCAGCGCCAGAAACGGCTGCAACTCGGCGGAGAGCAGACATGCGGTCTTGCGCGGCGGCGGCGCGATCTCGACGAGAGGCGGCTGCGCCGTCAGGCACAAATCGATGCTGTGGCCGCAGCGTGAGGCGAACCGGCATTGGTCGGCCGTCGCGAACGGGCTGGGCGGTTCGCCGACGATCGCCGCGCGCGCGCGGGCGGCATGCGGCGCCGGGCTCGGCGTCGCCGCGAGCAGCATGCGGGTGTAGGGATGCCGCGGATCGGCGAAGACGGTCTCGGCCGGGCCGGTTTCGACCAGCCGGCCTGCATAGAGCACGCCGACATGGCTCGCCAGATGCCGCACCACCGCCATGTCATGCGAGATGAAGACATACGACACGCCCAGTCGGTCTCGGAGGTCTGCCAGCAGATTGACGACCTGCGCCTGCACGGAGAGGTCCAGCGCCGAGACAGGCTCGTCGCAGACGATCAGTTCCGGCTCCACCGCCAGCGCGCGGGCGATCGCGACGCGTTGGCGCTGTCCGCCGGAGAATTCATGCGGGTAGCGCCCGGCATGTCCGGCGTCGAGCCCGACCAGCGCCAGCAATTCCGAAACCCGTTCGCGGATGGCGTCGGGGGGGCGCAGACGGTGCAGCCGGATCGGTTCGGCGATGGCCTCGCCAATCCGGACGCGCGGATCGAGCGAACCGAACGGGTCCTGGAAGATGATCTGGATGCGGCGGCGCAGGCGGCGCATCTGGGCCGCGGCCAGCGTCGTGATGTCGATGCCGTCGAAGCGGATGACGCCGGCGTCCGGCTCGATCAGACGCATCAGCATGCGGCCGATCGTGCTCTTGCCGGATCCGCTCTCGCCCACGATCGCGAAGGTATCGCCGCGCGCCAGCGAGAAGCTGACATCCGACACGACGCGCGCGGTGGCCCCACGGCCGAACAGGCCCCCTTTCGTCGTGTAGGTCTTCGTCAGGTGTTCGACCGTCAGGAGCGCGGTCACCGGACATGCTCCTCGAGCGGCGCGCGCCAGCATGCCACGGCATGGCCCGGCGCGATCTCGCGCAGCGGCGGATAGGTCTCGTGGCATCGCGCGACGGAGAACGAGCAGCGCGGCGCAAAGCGGCATCCGGCGGGCATCGCCGCGATGCTCGGCACCTGACCGTCGATCGCCGCCAGTCGCCGGCCCCGATCCTCCTCGCGCGGCATCGCGGCGAACAGGGCCAGCGTGTAGGGATGCATCGGGTCGCCGAAGAGAGCGTCTCTCGAGCCGGTCTCGACGATGCGACCCGCATACATGACCGCGACCTCATCGGCGATCTCGGCCACGACCGCGAGGTTGTGGGTGATGAAGAGCACGGCTGATCCGAACTCGTCGCGCAATTGCCCGATCAGCGTCAGGATCTGGCTCTGGATGGTGACGTCGAGGGCGGTCGTCGGCTCGTCGGCGATCAGCAGGGCCGGGCGGCAGACGAGCGCCATGGCGATGACGACGCGCTGGCGCATGCCGCCGGACAGTTGATGGGGATACGCGTCGAGGCGCAATTCGGGCGCCGGGATCTGAACGCGCCGGAACATCTCCAGCGCTTGCCGGCGCGCCTCCTTCCGATCCAGTCTCTTGTGGAGGCGAAACGTCTCCTCGATCTGCGCGCCGACCGTCATCACCGGATTGAGCGCCGTCATCGGCTCCTGGAAGACCATCGCGATGCGGTCGCCCCGGATCGCGTTCATGGCGTCATCGTCGAGCGCGCGCAGATCGGTCTCGCCGAACCGAAGCCGGTCCGCCTCCAGGCGAGCGCCCGTCGGCAGGAGGCGCATCAGCGAAAGCGCCGTCAGGCTTTTGCCGGAACCCGATTCGCCGACGAGGCAGAGCAGGCGTCCCTCACGCAAGACGAGATCGATTCCGTCGACCACCGCCGGACCCGCTCCGAAGCCGATGCGCAGGCGCTCGACGTCGAGGACCTTCGCTGCGGCGGACGCCCGCCCGGCGGCGCTGCTGGAGGCGTGACCGGGACCGGCCGCGACTATCGGCATTGCGGAGGGACGCTGCATAGCTTTTGATCAGGCCTGACCTTGACAGAGCGACGGTAAAATCGAAGTATCATCGATATTGAACCGGTTCAAGTGGCGATATTTGTTCAATGACGCGCTATATCTCCACAAGATTGGCCAGCCTGGTTCCGATCCTCTTCGGGATATCGCTGGTGACGTTCTTTCTCATCCGCCTTGTCCCGGGCGATCCGGTGATCGCGCTGCTCGGGCTGGAAGCCGACGAGAACGCCATCGCCACCCTGCGGCGCCAGCTCTCGCTCGACCAGCCGCTCGTGCTGCAATATCTGACCTGGCTCGGCCGCATCCTCACCGGTGATTTCGGCCGTTCGATCCAGGGCGGGCGCGAGGTGCTCCCCTTGCTGCTGGGCGCGCTCGGGCCGACCGCCATTCTCTCCGGGGCGGCGATCGTGATCTCGCTGGCGATCTCGATTCCCGCCGGCATCGTCTCCGCGACACGGCGGAACAGCCTTGCGGACTATGTCTGCTCCTTCGTGGCGCTTTGCGGCCTGTCGATGCCAAGCTTCTGGCTCGGCGTCCTTCTCATCATGGCGTTCTCGATCACGCTGCCGTGGTTTCCATCGTCGGGCTATGCGTCTCCCCTGCTCGATCCGCTCGGCCATCTCCGGCATCTCGTCCTGCCGGCGGTGACGCTGGGAGCGGCGCTGGCGGCCGCGACCATGCGGATGACGCGCGCCACCATGCTGGAGGTTCTGCGCGCCGACTACATCCGGACAGCGCGCGCCAAGGGCCTGTCGCGTCGCGCCGTGGTCTGGGGCCACGCTCTGGGCAACGCCCGCATTCCGATCGTGACGTTGCTCGGCGTCCAGCTCGGCCAGTTACTGGGCGGCGTCGTCATCACCGAGACCGTTTTTTCGTGGCCCGGCATCGGGAAGCTCACGGTCGACGCCATCTTCGCGCGCGACTATCCGGTCGTTCAGGGCGCGGTCCTGCTGACGGCGACGCTGTTCGTGCTGATCAACCTGCTCACCGACCTGATCTACACTTTGCTCGATCCGCGGCTGCGTCTGACATGAACCCCGAGCCCGCCATAATTCCCGCCGCGCGGCCGCATCGGTTGACGGCTCTGCTGCGCGGCCTCGTGGCCGATCCGCGCTCGGCCATCGGCCTCGGGCTCGTCCTGCTGGCGGCGATCGCCGCATTGGGCGCGCCCCTGCTGGCGCCGAACGACCCCGACGCGCCCGATTTCGTCAACATACTGGTCGCGCCCGGCCCGTCGCATCTGTTCGGCACCGACGATCTCGGTCGCGACGTGCTCTCGCGGATCATCTATGGAGCCCGCGCCTCGCTCTTCGTCGGCTTCCTGAGCGTGGCCGCGGCCGCCGTGGCGGGAACGCTGCTCGGGCTCGTCGCCGGCTATTTCGGCCGCCTCGCGGATGCAGTGATCATGCGTGTCATGGACGTGGTGTTCGCCTTTCCGAGCATCCTGCTGGCGCTCGCGATCACGGCGGTGCTGGGCCCGAGCCTGACCAACGCGGTGCTGGCGATCGCAGTGGTCAATCTGCCGGTTTTCGCGCGGCTGGCGCGGGCGCAGACGCTGGTCGTCAGCAGGCTCGAATTCGTCGAGGCCAAGCGGGCGCTGGGTTTTGGGCCGGTCGACATCCTGCTGCGGACGGTGCTGCCGAACATCCTCGCCCCCGTCATCGTCCAGGGCTCGCTGCTGTTCGCCTCGGCGATCATCACCGAATCGTATCTGTCCTTCCTCGGCCTCGGCGTCCAGCCGCCGACCCCGACCTGGGGCAACATGCTGCGCAACGCCATCGGTTTTCTCGAACTCGCGCCCTGGCTTTCCTGGTTCTCGGGCGCAGCCATCTTCCTCACCGTTCTGGGCTGCAACCTTCTTGGCGACGGCCTGCGCGACCGCTTCGACCCGCGAGACTGAGCGACCTCCCGGCCCGACGGAATTTGCGATGATCCTGAAACCGACACGACGCCGTCTCACAAGCCCTGCTCCTGGGCGCGCAATCGGCGCTGGCCGGCCTGCCCGCCGTGGCGCAGGACAACAAGCTGCTCACGGTCGGGCTCGTCTCCGATCCGGTGACGCTCGATCCGGCGCCGATGGCCTCGTTCTTCGAGGTCTAAGCCGGGCGCGACGACGCTGCTGTCTCTTCCCGAGGCGGAGGGCGGTCACCCCGTTCTCGTCATAGGCGAAGCCGGGCTCGGCAGGAGCGCCGCCTGAACCACGGATATCGGCCCGCACTGGCTGCCGGACGCCTTTCTCGGCTGCGACGGCTTTCGTCCGCTGTGGACCAATCTGCTCAACTGGGTGGGCCGTCGCGGCTGAGCCGCGCGCCGCTCAACCGGGCGGCACGGGACGCCCGAACGGCATCTTCGCATCGCTTCCGGCGAGCGCGGCGCCGACCATGGCGTCGCGCGTGACGAACGCCGCCAGCTCCGCTTCGTCGAGCGCCTCGCTGCCGGCGGGCGGCATCGGCAGCACGAGATAGCGCATGTCCGCATTGCTGTCGTGAACGCGCAGTTCAACATCGGCCGCGATGACGAGTCCGAGTTCAGCCAGCACCTTTCGCGGCTCGCGGACGGCGCGCGCGCGATAGGATTTCGAGATGTACCACCAGGGCGGCTGCCCGAGCAGGGAACGCGGATAGCAGGAGCACAATGTGCAGACGATCAGATTGTGCAGGGTCGGCGTGTTCTCGACGACGACAAGCTGCGCCTCCTTGATCCTGAAGCCGAGTTCCGCGGCGGCCGCCGAGCCATCGGCGAGCAGCCGCGCCCGATAGGCGTCGTCGCGCCAGGCCCGCGCCACGATCATCGCGCCCCATTCGGGCCGCGGCGCTTCGAGCGCGGCGATCACGGCGTCGATGTCGCTCTGAAGCAGGAGCCCGCGCTCGATCGCCAGTTGGCGCGTCGCCTCCGTCATCAGCGCATAGTAATCGGCGCCGGCATGGCCCTCGACCACTGCGACGGCGTCGTCGGGGTGACTGACGAAGCGTCCCTTGCGCTCGCTCATGTCAGGCTCCCGCCAGGCTCCAGCCAGTGGTCGTAGACCTCGATGTCGAGCGTGTCGCCCGCCTCGCCCGCGTAGTCGGGCCAAAGGTCGATCTGGCGCAGCCGCACGCGGTAGAGGTCGACCGGCGGCATGTCGCGTCTCGAATAGGCCAAATCCTCGGGGTTGGCGTAGGCGCCGCAATAGCGCTCGATGTCGCCGTCCTTGTGCCGAACATACCACGGAATCCGGATATGTCCGGCCTTGCCGAGATCGACGATATGGACCCGGTCCCCGACGGAAAAACGCGGCATCGCAAAATCCCTCACCGAACGGTCCGGCTGGCGAAATCGACCGACTGGCCGCGTCCGGCCGCGATCTTCTCCATGCGGGCGCCGATCTCGCCTCGACTCATGACGCCCTTCTCGTCGAGCAGGGCGGTCAGCGCCTCGGCCCGGCGCTCATAGAAGCCGAGCGTCGAATACAGTTCGGGGCCGAAGGATTCGAAGCCGCGACGCAGTTCGTCGAGCGAGACCAGCCGCGACTTCAGCTCCAGCGCGACCCGTATCGCCTCACCTGTCTTCTGCCATGGCTGGAAGGGATGGGTCGTCTTCTCGACCGGCCCTGCCGGGCGCCCGCCGATGTCGTGATAGCCACGCCGGAAATCGCTCACCATCGCCTCCTATGGTTCTCAGGCGCCGTCACGTCGCGTGGTCGGGGCCGACCAGCCGCGTTGCGCCAGTATCTGCGGAGCATCGGCAGGCCAGGTCACGGGCAATCCGTGGCGCTCGGCGGCGAGCAGACACAGGCGTTGCCCGATGATGGCAGCCGCAAGCTGCATCGGCCAGCCCTGATCCGCCACGATACCGATGTCGGACAAGCCCTCGCCGCCGATCACGACGGTTCGAAGTCCGATCTGGCGCAGGCCCGGACGCAGATGCGCCACACGGGCCGCCGCGGGCGGGTCGAGCGCGAGCAGCAGAGCCATGTCGCCGGATCGAAAGGCCAGATGCTGGCCATGCGCCACGTCTTCGAGTTCGCATGCGATGGCCGAGCAGCCGAAGGCTTCGTGGAATTTCGCGACGATGTAGCGTGCCGTCGCGAGGCCCGGCCCGGCCCCCATCACATAAAGGCAGGCCGTCGGCGACCAGGGCTGAGCTGAGGCCTCCACATCCGCGTCCGGCAGCGCAAGCGTCCGTTCGGCGAGGACAGGCAGGCGATCGAGCCCGAGAGCCTCTCCGGAGGCCGCTTCCTTTACGGCAAGCAAGGCAGCGACCGTCATCGTGAAATCGAGGCTGTGCGGCGTATCCCGGCTGACCGGACGGTAGGGCAGGATCACGACATGGTCGGCTTCGCGACCCAGCGGCGAAGCCGGCGCCGCAGTCACCGCGCAGCAGCGAGCGCCGGCCTGACGCGCGGCCACGGCGGCGGCGATCGTGGCCGCGGTGGTTCCCGAGACGGAGGCTGTCACGACGACATCGTCGTGCGACAGTTGAAGATAGGACGAGGCCTCCTGCGCCGAGACCACCAGCATGCGCTCGTCCGTGCGCCGGCGCGGACCCGCAATGAGCCCGGCGGCGGTCAGCGAATCGCCGCAGCCGCAGAAAACGATCCGACCCGGCGGCTTCGGCCAGGAAAAGCCAGCGGCGGCCTGGCGCAGTTCCGGGATTGCGGAGCGCAGCATGGCCGGTTGCAACGCGATCTCACGGCGCATCGTCGCGTGCGAGGCGATCATGGCAGGCTGACCAGGGTTTCGGGCGTCAAAGGCCCGCGCTCGGTGAGATGAAGCGAGATAAGCTCGGCCGGGACATGCTCGAGTTCGGGCTGCGCGCAATCGACCGATGCATCGATCCGTGAGGTCCGCAGCAACTCAGCGCTGAAATCGCGCGGCTCTGGCAATCGGTTGCCCGGCGAAAGCTGGCGCTTGATCAACTCCGCGCAGCCGAGCACCGCAACGCCATGCGCGCGCGCCAGCCGCGCCGCGCCGCGGCTGCCCAGCGTATTGACGAGCCCACCATCGGCCGCGAGGCTTTCGGCGCCGAGCAGAAGGGCGTCGGCATGTGGCAGTTCGCCGTCGATCGCTACGTCGAAGACGAAGCGCATCGGCAACGCCAGCGGAGCCAGACGATCGAGATAGCGCCGCCCTCCGTCGATCGCGCGACTCTCCGGAATGACCAGGGCGGGGCGCGCGCCGGCCGCGGCGAGGCCGGCGACGATGTCCGC